>JBIKUY010000217.1:0-4221 GCA_044347355.1 Prochlorococcaceae cyanobacterium
CAGCAAAGGGTGCATCGAAGGTGCCATCTCCACCGCCATCGGCGGGGGTGAGCAGGAACGCACGCAGATCAGCAGCACTGGCCGGCTGCAGCTCCTCGCCGAACAAGGCGCAGAAGCGCTCCAGCAAATCGGCCTGATGGGCCTGCACCCAGCCCAGCCAGGTGTAGGGGAACGCCTGAGGAATGGTGCCGCTGAGGGCCTTCTCCACGCCATCGAGCACCGGCTTGAGCTTGCGGGGCAGTGCCAGCGGATCAAGCCCGCCCGCGACCCAGCGATCGAGGCTGTAAGCGAGCAGCTGGCGGCGCAGGATGGCTGCCGCATCGAGATAGCAGCCAGGGGGATTCACCTGCCCCTGCAGCATCTCGCGGGGATCCGAGAAGAAATAGAGGTCGTGGGCTGTGCCCGTCACGAGCGTGCCCACCATGGCGTTGCCGTCGCGGCGGCCGGCACGGCCGATGCGCTGCAGGTAGTTGGCCGGTTCGGGCGGCACCGAGGCCAGCAGCACCGTGGAGAGATCGCCGATGTTGATGCCCATCTCCAGAGTGGAGGTGGCCGAGAGCAGGTTGGGGTCGCTGCGGTATTCGCCGCGGATGAACTGGGTTTCCAGCCGCTCGCGATCACTACGCTCCAGCAGGCCGGTGTGTTCGCGGGCGACGATGCGATGCACCTCGCCGCGCCTGTAGAGCCGCCGATAAAGCGGTAGCCCGCCGCGGGGATCAGGGCGGTAGCTGCCGGGGCAATGGCGCACCTGGCAGGGCAGGCCATCCCAGAGGCTGAGCTGGTCGGTGGGCACGCTGTGCATGTCGCCGCAGTGCTCGCAGCGCACGGGGTGGGCCTCGTGGCTCACGCTCACCGCTGCTGGCGGGATCGCCCAGATGCGCTCACCACGGCCGCCGCTGAACTGCACCAGCAGGCCGGCCTGGCACAAGGCGTCGACGACGGCGTTCAGGGCTTCCTTCTGCTGTTCGGCGTCCAGGTGAACGGTGGGGGTCATGGTGCGCAGCAGCCAGTGCTGGGCCCAGGTGGGCCGGCCGCTGTCGCGCACCAGCTGCTCGAAGCGCCCTTTGCCGCGGTAGCTGGTAAGAAAGATCGGTCGACTGGCGGTGCGTCCGAACTTCGGCGTGAAGGGGATCTGGTTAAAGGGGTAGGTGTTTTCGCCACCGCTCTCGAGGTACTCGCTGGTCTTGCTGTCGCGCCCCACCAGCTCGCTTAAGGCCAGAGCACCGCGTTGGCGCAGGTGCTGCAGCAGGCCCACCACCAGCTGCTGCAGCTGGCCGAGGCGCAGGCCGCGCAGGGGCTCCACCTCGTTCTGCAATCGGCTGAGCAGGCCTGGCAGCAGCTTGTTCACCGCGGCGGGATCCACGGCGGCGGCCAAGGCACCGGCCTGCTCCACTGAGGAGCCCAGGCGTGAGCGGTAGCCGAATTCGGCGGCCACCTCCCAACGCAGCCGATCACACACGAAGCGCATCAGGGTGCTGGTGGCCTCCAGGCTGGGCGTGAGCTGCTGTTGGAGGGCATCCCATTCGCGCAGCCACTCCAGGTCGTGGGGGATGAAGGTGGCGGCGAAGTCGACGGGATTGGGGAAGCGCTGCTGCCACTCGCTGATGAGGCGTTCCTGCAGCTGATCAAGCGGCAGCGCCGCGCCGGCTTGCTGCACGGTGGTGGTGAGGGCGGTGCGGAAGGAGGTGCGGTAGGCGCGGGCCGCGATGTAGCCGGCGCGGTGGGCAGCGTCCTGCACCGAATCGGAGAAGGCCAGCAGCTTCTTGTCGCCGTTGAAGGCCGAGGCAAACAGGGAGGCGCTCCAGGTGCTGGTGAGGTTCGCCGCCGAGGAACCAATCAACAGCAAACTCTGCTGGGCGTTGCAGTAGGGGCAGTCGCGGCTGACCCGCGGGTGGTTGTTGTCGTCGACGATGCTGCAGTCGGGGATGTCGACCGGCACCAGCTCACGGCTCTGGCAGGTGGGGCAGACGGGCACAGCTCCGGTTGGCGTGGCATCGGCCAGCTCCTTGGCGGGGTGAAACGACAGGCAGCTGGTGCAGAGCTGGTGACTGCAGACTCCATCACTGGAGGGGCTGCCCTGCGGAAAGAGGTAGCGGAGTTCAGGCGCGCCGGAGAAGAACGCCTTGTAGAAGTTCCTGAGGTTGTTGGCGCGGTCCAGCGTGTTGCTGGTGGAGTTGAGGGCCGTGGAGGTCCAGGCCGTGGCGCCGCAATCGCGGCAATGCACCACGGGCAGGTGAATGCTGCTGTCGCTGCCGGCGAGATCGTCGGAATGGCGCAGCTGGGGTGTGGCCTCAACTGAGGCCACCATGCGTTTGAGCTCGCGCAACCAGAGCTGAACGCGCAGGTTGAGCCAGGGCACCACCACCGGGCTGCCATCGAGCTTGGTGGTGCGGCGGCGAGCGTGGGCGATCAGCGCGAGCAGGCTCTCGAGCAGCAACACGCGGTAGCGGCGCGGATACCGGTCGCCCAGCCCAAGCTGGCGGGAGAAGCGTTGCAGCAGCTCCTCAATCGAGCAGGTGTCTGCGGCCTGGCGCACCAGGTTGTGCACGGCCGGCAGGGTGCCGAGCTGGTTGCCCAATGCCAGACGCCAGCTGTCGTCTTGAACATTGCCCTCAGGCGGTGGTGGCAGCGATTCCCCCAGCCAGAGCGCCGCCTGGTCCGCGAGGTAAGCCTCCGCAGTGGTGGCGTGTTCAGGATCGAGTTGATCCAGTGCCTCAAGCCCTGGCAAGGGCAATAGCCGCAGCCCCTCCTCGCCATAGGCGGTGTGATCCCGGAAGAACTCCTCCGGACTGAGCCGCTCTTCTTCAATGAGAGAGGCGGGCTCAAAGCGGCTGGCGAAGATCTGCCCGGCATAGCTGCGCATCGCCTCCCGTGATTCGGAGCCGCCGAGGGTGGCTGAGGTACCCACGCACACCAGCTCATCGCCAGGGCACTGGAGCCGATCACGCAGGCGGCGGATCAGACAGGCCAGGTCGGTGCCCTGGGCGCCATCGAAGGTGTGGAACTCATCCACCACCAGATAGCGCAACACACTGGTGCCATCAGGCAGGCGGCCGTTGTGCTCCCACAGCCCCTGCACCTGGGGCTGGATCAGCAGGTAGTCGAGCTGCTTGTAGTTGGTGAGCAGGATGTCGGGCGGAGCCTTCTGCAGCGCATCTTTGTTGGTGATCACGCTGGTGGCTGTCATCGCCGCCGTTTGTTCCTCATCGCTGGAGCCGATGTAGAGGCCAGCACGTAGGCCGGCAAGAGCAGGAATGGTGTGGATCAGGTCAGCGATGCGCCGGGCCTGGTCAGTAGCCAGGGCATTCATCGGGTAGATCAGGATCGCCTTGATGCCGCGGCTGCCCTGGGCCTGCTGCTGGCGGCAATGCTCCAGCAGGGGCAGCAGGAAGCACTCGGTTTTGCCCGAACCCGTGCCGGTGGCCACCAGGGTGTTGACGGGGCTGCCGGGCAACAGCCGCTCAAAGGCCTTCTCTTGGTGCCGGTAAGGCGGGAAGGGGAGAGGGATCTGGGGAAACCAGTTACGCCCGCTGCCCTGGTGAAAGGGCAGGGCCACCGACACGTAGGGCCCCTTGAGAAGCTGCTCCCGCTCCGCCAGGAAGCGATCGATCAGCCCGGCAAAGCCCGGCGTGGTGGGGTGGAAGGCGGTGCGGATGGCGTCTGCAGCCACCTGCTCCAGCTCGCTGACAACAACGGAGGGGAGCAACTTGCGCCACGATGCGTTGGCTCAGGATAGGGGCCGTGACGGCCTTGCCAAGACAACCAACCCGATTTCAAACCGATTCCGTGGACTATGCAGTCTCTGGATCCAATGCTGTATTTGGAGCTTTTGCTGTTCCCTATCACGTGTCTTGAGTGACACCGCGGAGATGTGTCAGCACTTCTGGGAAATCAATCAGTTGCATGTGATCTGTCTGTTCATCACTCTCACTCGTCGTAATCCAAACGCGCCAGCCATTGTCGATGAATTGCTCGTAGTCGTCGGCTGTGAGGACAATGGCCGCTTTCTGTCTCGGCCAAGCCAGCTCGGCTTCTGCAACAACAAGGCCGGATTGCATAAGCTCATAACCCATTTCAGGCTTGAATTGCTGAAGACTGTGGTGAGGATCAAGAAAGTACTCGTAAATCGATTTGCAGAGGGGATCAACAAACACCTTTTCTTCGCTTGTCATACCTCCGGCTCTTTGAGGTTGGTCAGTTTCTGACGACGATTCGCTTGCG
>JBIKUY010000019.1:0-12050 GCA_044347355.1 Prochlorococcaceae cyanobacterium
ATACTGGAACCATTTATACCGGTGCTGGCGCGGATGTGATTGAAGGATATCTAGACGATTATGGAGATGGCATCACCAACAGAGGTTCAATTCTTACTGGAGCGGGCGCAGACGCAATCTATGGCCGGGCAGCAGATGCCGGCACAGGCTCAATTTCAAATTCAGGGATTATCAACACTGGCGGAGGAAACGATATTGTTGACGCGAACGGAATTAAGAACTCTGGCACAATATACACTGGACCAGGGGATGATGCCGTCGTCGGATGGCCGTTTGAAGGATTCCAGGGAATCGTTAATTCTCGTCGCATTGTTATGAACGTCGGAAATGATCGCATCTCTGGTGGCGGCCTGTATAACGGGATTTGGAATCTAAGCGGCGCCTTGATCAGCACCGGGGATGGAGATGATATCATCGAAGCACAAACAGAGGGATCTTACAACGACGATTACGATGCATTTTCAATCAGAAACCTGGGCGCAATTGACACCGGTAGCGGCAACGACTTAATCAAAGGAAGCATTTACGAGAGCTATGCGAGTTGGTCAATGGAAAATCTTGGATCGATTACCACTGGTGATGGTGCGGACACCATCGATGCCCTTTGGGGTGGCTTCTTTGGGACAGGATTAGCGGATCTTGGGTCAGGAAGTGATACGCTAAAGGGTTTTGGCGCGGGTATCTTCAAGGGAGGGACTGGAATTGATACGATGGTTTTTACCCCTGGCAGGTATGCAATAAGACGCCTTGGTGGCGGTGAGTTCATGATAGGTGGACTGATGAAGGTATCTGGCTTCGAAGCATTTGGGGATGGCGCCAACCACACAAACTTCGCCACTGCTGTATCGCATGGATCCGTGATATTCAGCTAAAATCTCAGCCGATCTCCATTGGGAGATCCCCATGGCTTTGGGCAAATACTGAACATCATCGCTGAGGCGCTTGGGTTTTGCCCTGCGCCTAAAGCCTCGCCCTAATCGCATAACCCACCCTAGGCGCACATGAAATTCACTCCAGGGTTGAATGAAGCCGAATTCTGTAACGTCTTGGAAACGTGTCCACCCCAGCCATCCGATGGTGGGAATTGCCCGTGCTGTTGGTTGGGAGTTCGTTGATCAGCATGATTTGCTGCGTGGATTGGCCATCGGATCCGCTGCTGGCGGCGATTGGGCTGGGTCTGCCCCCATCCTGATGAGTTCAGCTACCACCGCGATGCCAGCTTCACAGCCAATCTCGGAGTCAGCGGGATGGCTTGGGCCCATCCCCTCAGGACTGGTTTGTCTCCTCACCATCGCCACAGGCACCGCGGACGGAGACAGAACAATGGTTCTCCAACCAGTGAGGGCCTCAGCCCCCACCCGCCAGGCGCACCGCACGGTGCGACCCCGACCTGCAGCTGGTCTCCAGCCGCGAAGCAGCCTGCCGAAGCGAGAGAGCCTCGAGGCCGGTGAACCGCAGGGCACGCCATCGGCGGGACAGCAGAGAACCCCACCCCCACTGGCCCGATCCTTGGCGCAGCGTGACGACCGGGCATGGGATGCGGGGGGTGTGCGCCGGCCTGGTGGCAATCCACATCCCCCACACCTGCCCTGGAGGAAGCAACCCCTGCTCAGCGGCTGAGACACTGGGCCTACCGAGCCCGGCAGCCGTGATGACCCGTTACCGCATCGTCCGAGACGACGGCCAGCCGGACACCATCGCCGGCCAGGCATTTCCGACCTACGACGCGGCCTACGCCGTGCTGGAGCGCTACTACGGCGACCTGTGCTGCTCGGATGAGCGGGAGTACTACAGCATCGAGGAAGAGAGCAGCCCGGAGGCCCTGGCCGATGGCCAGCCCGGCTGAGTGCACGCGGGTGAGGGTAGGCATGCGCTCAGGATCAGACAGGAGGGCCTTCAGCGGCATGGGCCGGAAGCTGTGATGGGAGGGGTCATCGCGATCGGCCAACGGCAGCTGGGCTGTTGCGTCGTCGCGGCTGGGGTCGCCCTCCCTGATCATCTGGAACACCCAATTCAGTGCATCGCTGATCGAGGTGCTCTCCTTATGGTCCTCGCGCATGGGCTGCATGAACAACCGTTCGCTCACCATTCGCCTCGACAAAGAGCTGGGGCAAGGGCTGGAAGCCGCCTGCGTTGAAACCCGGTGATCAGGGCGTGCTCATCTGCAGCAACCCGCCCCTGCCATTGGTCAACCCCCAGGGCTGCTGGCACCAGTTGCTCGGCGCTGGCTGACCGGTGCGCCATCTCAGCTCTCCCGGTGCAGCACCGCCCCCACCTGAAGGTGGGGGCCAGAACTGTCCAGTCAATGGCACCCACCAGCTCCTCGCGGGCGCAGCCCCGGCCGCCATCGCCTCCTGCGCCCATGCCGCCGGAGAGATCGCGGGCCAGCCGGGAGCTATGGCCACCGCATTGCCGGCTGCCGGTGGAATGGCGATGGTCTGCTGATGCGGGTGAAGGTGCTCGCTGGCCTTAGCCCCTCCCGGACCTTGCCTGTGCCCCTGGACTATGGGATGAGCCCTGCCGGCCAGAGCTGGCGCATCACCAATAGTCGCTATCCCGGGGAGGTGAACGTCTCCCTGCCCTCCTACCTCCAGGGCCTTCTCAAGCAGCCCTGATCCATCAGGGGAACAAGAGCAAGCTCAAGACTGACCAGCCTGGCACTCATGGTGCATGCGGATACAGCGAACCCCCGCAGCATTGGCACAGGCTGAACGATCGCGCAGACAAGCGCCATGGCCATTTCTTTCCCCCATGTCACCGCCCAGCGGGTGTATCGCTTGATCGACAGCTACTGCCAACCCCACCAGCAACTCGATACCGACGACGCCAGCCTCGATGAGGCCATCCGAGATGCGGTGGACTGGATCGAGCCGCGCATGGAGGAGGACCCCAAGTGCGCGTTGATCGGCGTAGAGGTTCGCACCGCCACAGATGACTGGCGCACCTGCCGTCTTCCGGGTCAGCTCGTTAGTCCGCTGCTGTGCGTCCTGCCCAGCTGAACCAGCCGGGCCGTGGGTTCCCCTGGGCCTTGCCAACAGAAAACCCCCGCGATGTGCGGGGGTTCTCCGGAGCAGCCGTGACTGGCAAAACGGCGCTCTGATGGGCGTCGAGAACGCTGACGCCTTGGTTTAACGATGCAGCTGGTATGGCAAGAAGCGCAGGCGAGCGCAATAAACGATCACGCGGCGGCAGCCGTGTCGTCTTCTTCCGCTGATCCGGCGGGGATCAGCTTGATCTGCTTACGCCCCAGCTTGATCTCGAACTCATCGCCGGGCTCCAGGCCCAACTGGGCGGTGTAGGCCTTGCCAACGAGCAGGTTGCCGTTGAACTGCACCTTGGCCACATAGCTGAGGCTGCGACCGGCCTTGCCTCGTCCCTTGCCACCAGCATCGCCGAGGGTCATCCCCTTGGCTTCCAGCAGAGCCTCATAGAAAGCGGTGAAGTTCAGCCGTTCGTTGCCATCCTTCTTGCTGCTCACGTAGCCGCACGCGCGCACCAGTTCGGATTTGGAGGCATCACCAAGCTCCTTGACCTTGGCGAGCAGAGTTGATCCTGTGAGCATGACTGTTCCGATCAAGGCCCTTACTGTAGCCAACTGAGTTGGGCTTCTGCCAGTGGCTCAGCACTGACTCAATTCGGGGGGTGAAGGTGGCAACCACAGCAGCATGATCGCAGGCTGGATCCTGGCTGCTCTCTGCTGGCGTGTCGCCCACCGATGGCCGTTCCGGTGTGGCTAGCACTGTGCGTGCTACAGGCGAGTTGGCTGGATTAACCAGCCGGTGGCTGGAAAAGATGGGGTCGATCAACTCTGCTGGGGCCTTGAATCATCTGGTGAACGGCCCCTCCAGAGGCGATCGCCATTACCCCGTTCGCCGCTATGAAAGCCGGCCCTGCCGATCTCGGATCCTGAAGCCCCCTGGGAGCGCCCGTCCCTATCCCACGGCTGGAAGCGACTACATGTCACATCCGGCCTGCGGCGGGCATAGCTGATCAGCTTGAACTTGCAGTGGGCGTTGCGCAGACTCACCTCACATCCCCGCAACCGCGATGCTGATCTCCAGGGCCCCACGGCCCGCATCGTGATCGATTGGCTCGCGGGCCTGCCCCGCCTTGTTGCGGTAGTGCGATGGCGTTGGCGGTTTCCGCGGGCTGGGGGCTGGGATTCGGTTGCCCGGCCAAAGCGATTCGGGGCTCCGCACCCAGGTGGTGGAGGCCGAATCGCGCGGTTCGGCTCACCCCTCCCCTGGCCTGATTCAGCCTGGCGACAGTGAGCGCACCGGGGGCGAACGACGACCCCGCACCTGCAACCTTCGCCATCCGAACCATGCGCAACCTACGTTCCTCTTCTCCCTTCGAGCTGTTTGATCGGCTGGAGCAACAGCTCAGCCAGCAACTGCACAGCGCCGAGCGGGTGCCCGCCGCCGAGGTGCATGAAACCCCGGAGGCATTTGAGCTGGTGCTCGAACTGCCCGGTGTGGAGCGGACCGCCATCGAGGTGAAAGCCACCGAGCGCACCCTGCTGGTGAGTGCCGAGCGCAGCAGCCAGCGCCCGCAGCCCGCCAGCACTGAGGCCGGTGGCGAGGCTCCCGCGCCACTGCTGAGCGAGTTCCGCTACGGCACCTGGAGCCGCAGCTTCCGCTTCTCCCAGCCGATCGATCGCGACCAGCTCCAGGCCGTGTACCGCGATGGCCTGCTCACCGTCACCGCTCCCAAGGCCAACAAGGTGAGCACGGTCACCGTGCAGGTGGAGGGCTGATGACCTGACGCCGTCCGAGGGCTGCAGCCCTCGCTCATGAGAACACCTGCCCCTGGCTCCGGCCGGGGGCTTTTGCTGCTCCGTTAAGCCGGCTTAGTCAAGTGCTGTTGCCGCCGGTAACGAGCGGTGTCGAACGGGCTGGCTGACTTGCTCGCCTGAACCGGCTGACCCATCGTGGTGGCAACGGGATTCGGAGGCTCCACGGATGGACGACACCCCCCCGCAGCAGACATCAGGAGCGCGCTGACGATCCGGCCCCTGCTCCAACACTCTCGACGGATCTCTGACGTTCCTGGCGTGTTGCCAAAGTCGCCGTCCACTGCACCGTTAACGACTGAGCCGTTCACGGCCCAGCCTCAGGTGCCCCGGACCCAACGGAACGTCCCAATCGACACCTGGCCCCAGGTGCCAGCGCCGGCAGCTCCGCCCACAACTGAAGATCCTGTGATCCCACGATCACGCTTTTGATCAAGCCACAACCTTGCACAGCTACGCCCGCCCCCCTTGGGCCGGACCCCCTTGGGAAGAAACCACGGCTGAGCACGCAAACGCCCGGGGGCCTCGACCCGGGCTTTGTTGTGGGCATGCTCCTCGATCAGCCCAGGCCGCCCAACCGGATGAGAGCGCCAACCACCACAAAGGCAATCGCCAGGGCTGTGATGCCGCGGATGTGCCAGGCCAGGCCGTTCAGGTTGTCGTCGGAGAGGTTGGGGATCAGGCGCAGCCGGGCATGCAGCGCCAGGGCTGCGGAGCCGGCGAGCAGCAGCATCTTCACGCCCACCAGCATCCCGATCGGATTCGCTGGGCTGAAGGGCCCCCTGGAAGCCGGGGAGATAGATCCAGCCCATCCACAGACCCGTCACCACCTGGATGGCTAGGGCCGTCAGGCCCAGGGGCTCGAAGGTCTCCTCGAACGTGCGGATCGGGGCGGCGTTCTTCGCCCGCAGAGCCCTGGGCAGCACCCCCAGATCCAGCACCAGATGGCCTCCGGTCCACACCGTGGCGGCCAGTGCATGCACGATCACCAACAGCGGAAAGGGAGGCACAACCCATCGAGGAGAGCTGCTCCCACGATGGGTGAAATCGGCGTGGGCGTGCATCTGGCGCCCTACACCGCCGTCAAGATCAACACCCGCACGGGCAAGCAGCAGATCCTGGAGACCAAGATGGCCCGCGTGCAGGTGCCGCTCTGATGCCAGGCCAGGGGGAGCAAGCGGTGGAGGTTCTCGCCTTCTGGTTTGCTGAAACCAGACCGCGCCAATGGTTCGCCAAGGACCCTGCTTTTGACGCGCTGCTGCGGCAACGTTTCCTTAGGCTCACCCGCCAGGCCATTGCCGGTGAGCTCGGCGCCTGGAGCGTTGAGGCCAGCTCCGCCCTGGCGCTGGTGCTGCTGCTCGATCAGTTCCCGCGCCAGATCTGGCGCGACACAGCGATGGCCTTTGCCGGCGATCCCCAGGCGCTGGCCTTGAGCCTGCGGGCGCTGGAGCTGGGCTGGCTGGAGGCCGAACCCGAGCAGCCGCGGCGGCAGTTCTGGCTGATGCCGCTGATGCACAGCGAAGACCTGGCGGTGCAGGAGGCGGCCCTGCCGCTGTTCGAGCGGTTCACCGATCCCCGCACCGCCGACTTCGCCGGCCGGCACCGGGATGTGATCGCCCGCTTTGGCCGCTTCCCCCACCGCAATACCGCCCTGGGGCGAGTGTCGAGCGCGGAGGAACTGGCCTTTCTGCAAACGCCGGGCTCAAGCTTCTGAACCTGCTCAGCGGCCAGCAGGGGGCGAGCGGCTGGTGAGCAGCGGGATGCAGTTCACGCCGGCGTGGTGCCGGAACCAATGGCAGCGCATGCAGAGCTTGCGGCTGCGCATCTTGAGCAGCGCCGCAGGGCGCGGCAGAGGGATGCCCACGGCTCAGATCCATGGCGCAGACCTGCACTGGCCTGCTTGCTCGGGGTTGGCTGCTGTGCCGGCCTGCCCTCGATACGGTGCAAGGAGCCGGAAGAAGCCAATGCTGCGCGAGCTGGTGCTGGCCCTTGGCATTCCCCTGGCCCTGTTGCTGCTTGCAGTGCTGGCGATGGAGCATTGGGGTGATCGGCTGCCTGTCTGGTTGCAGCGGTTAACCAAGCGCCCGTCCTGGCTCTGGAACACCGGCATCGGGCTGATCATCGGCCTGTCGCTGCTGCGCTGGCTGCTGCAGCGTTGAGGCTCAGCAGGAAGCCATGGGTTGCCCCGCTGGGTCCAGGGTTCCCCTGTGTCAGGCGACATCAGCACTGGACCCGAGGCGGCAAGACATCTGGGCCACCCGGCAGCAGGCAGCGCACATCGGATTGAGCCGCTGACCACCGGTTGGGGGATGGGGCTGGGCCAGCTGCTGGAGAGGGGCTGGAATCAGCGCCAGCCGCCCCGTTGTGGAGTGGGATCGGCTGCTGCCCCACAGCCTGTGGTCACGATCCGCGGTGCAGGCTCCTCACCTCAGGCGCAGGGAGCCCGGTTTTCACTGTCCCTGAACATGGGCCTTGGCGTCTTGGGCCAAGCTTTCGAAGTGTGGGCCTACACGCTGAGAGCCGCCTTCGGTTAGATGAAGACTTTTGGAACACGGGCCTTCAGCCAACGATGCCCCCTGTCCTCAACGGAAGGGATGGCTTGCCTGGGCCAAGCCATCTTGATTCAGTGAAAACTCCAGCAGGTAGGCCGCAAGGTTGCTGAGGGAGCGGCCCTCCAGATCGCTGCGTTGTTGCAGAGCGGAGAACGCATGATGCGGCACCGTGATGCTGATCCGTCGTGGTCTGCGGAAGATCAGCGACCGTGCTGCTGTGGAAAGGGCCATGGTGATGTTGTCTGGGGACAGGGCTCAGTGTTGTGCAGCCCTCGTGCTGCTGAATAGATCCCATTTGTCTCTGACCAATCCAAGGGTCCCAGTTGTGGGTATGCCCGGGAATGAGTCTCGACAAGGTTGGCGGTGATGCCCCCTGATGCACGTGCATCTGTCGCTCCCCCAACCTGTTTGGTTGTGGCGGATCACCAGATCTGTGGACAGGCCGTCGGTGGGTTGCTCAGCGAGCAATTTGGTTTGGAGCTGGTGGCTGTCTGCCCCTCAGTGGGGGAAGCACTGGGCTTCATGAAGCACCTCATGCCCCCTACCCTTCTGCTGCTGGATGTGTTCCAACCTGGGCAGCGTTGGCAGGATGCTGCGATGGCCCTGCGTGAGTTGAACCCAGACGGTCGTTTGATCCTGCTCACGGCGCCAGGGGAGCACTGTGTGCCGCCCGCTCAGATCCTCCCGATCCTGCTGGGTGTGTTGGAGAAGTCACGCCCCTGGGATGACCTTCTGGAGTTGGTCAGCCGCTGGCAGCAACAGCACCCGTCTCCCGATCAGCGACGGTTGGCCCATGCTCTGGTGCAACTGGATCGCCTGTCACCGCGTGAACGACTGGTATTCCACGCCGTTGGCAAGGGGATGCAGAACAAAGAGATCGCCAGACAGATGGCACTGTGCGTGAACACCGTGGAGACCTATCGCAAAACCATCAGCGCCAAGTTGGGGCTCAGTGGCGCCGAGCTCGTGAGAGCCGCTGCGCTGCATCGCTGCACCAATCCGTCCCCACTGATTGGCATTCACCTGAGCCATCGGCACTGAAGATCCACTCATCCGGCGTTGAAGGTTGATGCTCCTGCCCAACCACGCGGAGGGGGCACAGAGCTTCCAACCCTGCTGCCGCTTCCGGGTGCAGAGCTTGGCAGCACCTGGCGGCCGTCGCCAATCCAACTCTCATTTGATAGGAGCAGCGGGATGCAGTTCACCCCAGCGTGGTGCCGGAACCAGTGGCAGGTCATGTAGACCTTGCGGGTGCGGGTTTTCGCCAGCACCGCGCTGTCGAGATCACGCCACTCCTCGATGGGAAGATCAAAACGGGCGGCCAAGGGACTGGCCGGGAGACCACGACACCCATCAACCAATTCGCAAGCACACAGCCGCATTCGTACAGCTGTCGGGCGCTGCCCGCGGCAGGCCTCCGTCCGGTTGTTCTTCAAGCGGAAGCCCCATCGCCAGTCAGGCGTCTCGATCCGAGCACCAAGGGTGCAACTGCTTATGCGCAAAGTCCCTGCGACCTGGTGCTCCGAAAGCGTTTAACGATCTCAGGGCCTGACTAGCGCTTCTAGCTGTACCAATGGTTTTGGCTTGGCCTGTCTGGCCTTGTCCGGTCAGTTTCGCTAGGTTTTTGGTGCCTTTTGGGTGCCTTTTGGGTGCCCTCAATGCCCAGGATCCGAAATGTCGAGCCCTGGGCACAGGCACTGCGCGATCAGGTTCGCCATCTCGCCAGCGGCTGGACGGTCCGCAAATCACCCCAAAGCGGACGGGACATGCTCAAGGTCCTGGGCGAGACAGAGCAGGCGATTACCCTGCCTTTTGACTGGGCTCCTGCTGACGATGGAGACGCCTACGTTCGGGCGCCGGGCGATGGGCACAGTCTCCAGGCCGCGACTGAACTAGCAGCAGGCAAGGCACCCAACACGGCGATTGATTGGGCCGCAGCTGTGGAGCACTTCCAGCAGCAGACTGCCCACCACGGCGCAACCATCAAGCCCGCCACGTGGCAGCACTCCTGCACCCCGTGCTGGCCGATGCAGCGGATCTGCTCAACAGCCGCAAGCCTCCCATCAGACGCAGCTGCACAGCGGTGGGCAGATGCCCTACGGCTGCTGGCAGAGCTTGGGCTGAGACCTATTGAGCTCTTGCATCTGGAAATCCACGCCGATCCGATGACCCGTGAGCCGCAATGGTCAGCTTGCAGAGACTGCGCTGATCCAATACTGCGGCACCAAAATCATGCCGCACACGATAGAGACGGTTCCCTGTAGAGAACTCTTCGCCTTCGGTGATTACCGGGCCACCACCAATACAGACGATTACTAACTGCGGGTACCCAGAATCTGCCAGATAGAACGATTCACCGGGCAAATAGTGATCAACCTCAATGGGAAGAGTCCGGTAGGGGAGAACATCATCTGCACTCGTGGGCGAATACTCACCCAAGCTCTGGCAAGCATTGGCTTCCCGTTCAGGGCCACTAGCAGCAAGCGGGGCTCGAAACGGACTGCGTTTCCATTCCATCGCCCGAAAATCGACGAGGTCCCGGCTTGTTGCCAGGGCCAGCACCGGCAAGGCGAGCATGGGACGCGTGAAACCGGGCGGTAGGCCCGGCCCCTTGCGAGACACCCGGCCAGCGATGATGTGATCCCCCGTCGTCGGAGCGGCGAGAAGCACCTCAGGAACTCAACCGGATCCGTTTGCGGATCCGGCGGGCGAAGGCGAAGGCGCTTCCCACCCCGAGAATTGGAAGAGGGCCTGGAACATTGGCGACGTAGAGACCAGCCCAGCTGAGGCTGTCCTCTTCGGTCTCGCCCTCGAGGGACATGCTGGCCGCGAAGGCGATGCGGTCATTGCGGTAGCCATCTCGCTCGAGCCCCACGGCCACGATCGGGATGCCTACCGCATCCGGATCGATGAGCCCACCGTCCATGCCCGTTTCAACGATGGTGCGAATGTCCGAAGTCCCATCAGAACTCGCGGCATAGAGACCCGACAACACCTCCTCGAAGACGTCCTCCTCGCCATCCACTTCCCACAGACCGATTCCCTTGAAGGCCAGAGCCTCTTCATCGAGAGCCATGAAGGCGGAGGAACGCCACCTGGCCAGCTCCTGGTCCCCTTCCTCATCCCCTTCGCCGACACCGGGAGGGCGCCCGGAGAAGTTCCAGGACAGGAAGGAGGAGACCTGCTCCCCGGTTCTGGCGATCAGCTGCGTGAGCTTCGTGGCCACATCGGTAACGAAGATTCCCTGATTCACCGGCACCTCAAACTGAAATTTCCCGTCGCCAACCCCGCCGACACCTTCGCTTGGATTGGACTGGGCCTTGCAGTACTCAAGCCTGGCCTGATTGCCGGAAGCGGCACAGGAGACCTGCTGCGTGATGGTGTCGGTGCCCCAGGCCCCCCAGTAGGCCACAGAACGGCCATTGAAGGAGAGGACTTCGCCGATGCTTTTGAGCCCCCCGGCATCCGTCAGGTCGGTGAGGCCGCCAATGCTGGCCAGGGAGGTGAGGGAGGTGGGATCCCCAAGGAGTGAAGACAGATAGATCCCCCCGACGGAGGGTGCTTCTTCGTTATCAACACCAAGGAACACGGCCTTATTCATGGCGGCGCTCGGTGGTGCGGTGGAGCCGAAGTTGCGGTTCAGGGAATCACCCGGGATCAGCGTGTTGCTGTCAGCGATGAAACGCACCGGGGCCACACCACCGTCGGCGAGCAGATCCCGGAAGTACACCCCCGTTCTCCCCGCTCCCTGGGCATCGGTCCAGTTGCCCTTGAAGACCACCTTGTGATCAGTCACCGCCGGCGCACCGGGGAACTGATCGAACTTCAGGCCCGTGGAACCGCCGGCGGCAGGAACGCTGAAGTGGCTGAAGGTGGCCAGTCCGCCGAGCTGGCTGGCACCCGTGCTCAGAAAGCCCAGTGGATTGCTGTAGATCCCTGAGGTGCCGAACGATCCATCGTCGGTGCGCCACACCGGGCTCGATTGCCCACGGAAGGCGACGGTGGTTGAAGCGTTCAGATCGATGCGCGGGAACGAGGGGAACTCGGTGAAGGTCGCACCCGTGTTGTTAGGAGCCGGCACAAGACCTCCACGCGACGCGATCGAAAAGATCGGACGGGGCAGGGAGCCATCAAGGAGATCACGGGTGAAGATGCCCGTAGCCGGCTGGCCTCCACTGGAACCACCCCGGCCCCTGGCCCTGAAGACCACAAGGCCGGAGCCATTGATCGAGGGCGGATTGTAAGCATTGAAGAGATTGGAGGTGCCCGGAATCAGGTCGGCATTGTTGACCACCGTCTCGAACCGGAACGGGGCCGCCTCGGCGGATGAAGCCGCCGAAAGGATCCCCAGAGTGCTGCCGAGAAGAGCAGTCCGTATGCGAGATAACCTTCCCCCGAGGTGGTTTTGTCTAGATTCAAGGACACTTCGCATGGGAAGATCGGAATAACACTCGCCGGATCTTCCCAGTGACGGAAGTGTTTTTACTCAAAAGCGGTAAATGGCAAGCAGAAGTGCTGCGTCCCGCAAAGTGGTGGACCTTCGGAGGAGCAGCCCCACCTGAGGGGCCTGACGATCGATTTCCTCTGGATGCCAGTCTTGGCGAGTGGTGGGCCGGCCTGTGACTCTGGGGCGAGCACCACCTCAACCGAGATAGACCATGCGCAGTCACCCTGCAGGGCCAACAGGCCGGCACTCAGTCCACGGT
>JBIKUY010000283.1:0-3526 GCA_044347355.1 Prochlorococcaceae cyanobacterium
CATGGGGCAACAAGCCCGCTGACATGTTGAAGGGTTTTGGACAATCGCTGACCGATAGGTTGCTGTAGGCAGCCTATGGAGCAGTTTTTTCCTGCTCCGGCCTGGCCCATCTTCGGGCCTGTGCGCTGTCCAGTGGGCTGATCTCCGGCACGTTTGGCAGATCGTCGTGAGTCGGTTCCCACCTATCGGAACGGTGCTGAATCTCGGCAGGCTTGTTCATTGAGGGCCTGAACATCGGCTGTGTCCGTCGCACTCGTCGAGCTCTTTCAGCCGGCTCAGCAACAGCTGCCGCGCTTCCACCATCACGTCACCGATCACTGGTGCATCTGTCCGCGTGCGGAACCCTGGCCCGTCATGCACCTCCCCGAAGTCCCGCACCGAGATCCCGTAAGGCCCTCGAAGGGGCCCTGCAGACCCCAGACCGCCCCGTCACCGAGCACGCAGCAATAGATCGCGGTGGTATCGCCCGGCACCAGGCGCTTGCTCAGCCCGCTGAAGGCGCGGGGATCAAAGGTGTCGTCGCCGTTGATGATCGCGGCTTCCAGGGTGAGCCGCATGGAGCGCACCTTCATCTCGGTCTGGGCAGCACGGGCCTCGGGGCCCTGCAGGTCCACGATCGAGCGGTCCACATCCAGGTCACCGCCAAAGAGGTGCACGAACTCCGAATCGGAGTTGATCACCCCGTAGCTCTGCCGGTAGCCCTCGTTGACGGCGCGGAAGCCCACGCGGGGCAGCTTGGTTTCCGCCAGGAAGCTCAGCGCGAGCCGCCCACGAGGTTGCGGAAGGGCAGGCGGCGCAGCAGCTCACCCTCCGCAAAGGTGTTGAGCACCGCCAGCTGTTCGGCACAGCAGGCGTATGTCTGCGCCTCGATCAAGGTCAGGCCCAAGGGCACGCTCCCGGGGCCTGGCCCCAGTGACAACAACAGCTGTTGCCCGGTGCCGGAAGCAGGGCCGGCTGGTCCCCGCGCCCCACAGACAGCAACCGTTCTGCTTCGCCGAACGAAGCTGGCTGCATGAACCGCTCGTTCCGATGTCCCGACACCGAGCGATTGGCCCAGGGCTGGGCCTTGCCCAGATTCCAGTGGTTTGCGCGCGCGGCCCGCCGCAAGCTCAGGCAGCTGGAGATCGCTAGCCAGCACAGCATCCGCATCAACGACCCGTTCCGCCTCTGCTTCATCTGGACTGCTGCCGGCCCGGATGCTGTCGAAATCGTCGACTACCACTGATTCCTGCCATAGACCGGCTGGCCAGGGCGATTGGCGTGCCGGCCTCACGGATCAGTGCAATCGTGACGGGCCAGCGGGCCATCAACGCCGACACCGATCTGCGTCTCTGCCGGTTTCTGGGCCTCACTCCCGGTTACTGGCTTCGGGCCCAGGCCGCCCACGACACTGAGCTGGCCAGCGCTGAACTGGCAGACGAGCTGGAGCAGATCCAGCCGCTGGTGGCTGCTCAGACGTAGCGGCCCGGATATTCACCAGGGTGGTCAATCCGCGTCACCCGTACGCCGGCGGCGGAGCGACCGGAGAAGCGCAGCAGGTCACTGCCGCTCACCGGGTAGCCAAGGGCCTGGGCCAGCCGTGACACCTCATCGGCGGTGATCGCCTCGCTCACCTGCCGGCGCAGGGCAGGGTCGGCCTGCACGTGGGCCAGGAACTGCTCCAGTGCGGTTGGGGCCATGGCGGCGGCATCTGCGCCATCAAGGTAGGCGGGCTGGCCGTGCAGCTCGTCCGAGGGTCCGATGCAGCACTGGGGCGCGGTGGTCGGGTCCTGCGCACCTGATGCCCCGGCCTGCTCAATCCGCCTCGTCTGCTCCCGGTTCCTTGCCAAGGGGAAGGAGCAGCCCCGTCGCCTCTTCCTCGATGGCGAGGGGCAGATCTGCGCTGATCCCCACCGGCTGCCGCGGGAGCAGGCCCTGCTGCTGGCGCACAATCAGCAGCTGATCTGGGGATCAGCCGCTCGCGGCTGCCCCCATCCGGGGGCGGTGTCGGCCCTGGCTTAAGTCGTGTCCTGACTGCGTTGCTCCAGGTCACGAATGGCAGCGAGAACGCCGGGTAGGGCCTGCTGGCAGATCAGCAGCACCTGCTCGGTATCGAGATCGAAGTACTGGTGCGCAATGACATCTCGGAAGCCCATGGCTCCCTTCCAGTCGATGTCAGGGAAGCTGGCCGCGAGCAAACCGGGCTGGAGCTTGTCCAGTCGTTTGTGTGCTTCCCCGGCTGCCAGGAACTGCATGCAAATCACATCGAGCAGGTCCTGGCCTTCCTCACGGTCCAGCAGTTCCGGATCCCTCGGCAAGGGTTGTGCCTTGCGCTCGATCCGCTCCAAGGCCTGCCGCAGCGGGGTAAGCAGCAACAGCTGCTCACCGCTCACGCGCTGATGCCTTCTTGAAGGATGGCCTGCCGCAGGGCGGGATTCATGCGCTCCCGCAAGCGCACCAGATCAACCGGGCGCTGCAGCAGCTCCTCAAGCTCCTGCTTGAGATGCACGGTGGCGTAGGGCGTGAGGGGATCGAGTTCAACCCACACATCCACGTCACTGGAGGCCGTGGCCTGGTTGCGAGCCAAGGAGCCGAACAGCCCAATGCGTTGCAGCTGATAGCGCTGCCGCCATTCGCTTTGGCGCTCACGCAGCAGTGCAAGCACCTGATCAGGGCCGATTACAAGCAGGGTGGCTGCGCTGGCCATGGCACCAGTCCAATCCCCTCAGTATCGGATGGATCAGCAGGGTCTCCCAGCCCACCGCATCACGGGTGCGCGGGATCCAGCCAGCCGCAGGGTTGAGCGCCAGCTGGCAAAGGCCGTGGTCAGCACCACGTCCGATGACCACCCCGATGAGCGCCGAGCGATTTGCCGATCGCTCCCGTTGTTTCAAAGACCAGGCCCAGCAGGAGCGCGGCGTTCTGCAGCTCTATGCCGCAATCAGCAGCAGCGATCAGGGCAGCGCGATCCTCGATCAGCAGGCCCAATGGGCACTCACCTACAGCGAGCAGCCACCGGCCCCTGTCGGTGGTCTGGATCCCTACGGTTCAGAGGAGGTCGGCATGGTCGGCCCGCAGAAGCCGGCACCCGTCCAACCGGGCGATTCCTACCTGCTGGTGAACGACTAGGACGAGGACATGGAGGCTTACGACCACACCAGCAAGATCCTCTGGAAGATCCCCTGCCTGGCGCGGGGGCACAAGGCCGACACCGACTGGAGGCACACCAACACCGACACACCGCCCGGTCTCTACAAGCTCGGGAAGCTCTACGCGGATGTCGAGCAGAACCCCACCCCCCCCCTGCTCCGATACTGCCGTGGGCTACGGCTGATACGCCTTCGACATGGAGGAGCTGGAGGGCCAGGCGGTGGCCGTGGGCCGAGCCGGGATCACGCTTCACGGCGGCGGCTCGGCCTGCGGCTGGCCCATGGCCTTGGCACCGCAGCAGACCCTGCATCCCACCTTGGGTTGCCTTCGCCTGCACAACGCTGACCTGCGCGACAAGGTGCTGCCGCTGTACCGCCAGGGCACGGTGGATGTGGGG
>JBIKUY010000428.1:0-3457 GCA_044347355.1 Prochlorococcaceae cyanobacterium
GTAGGTGCGTCGCGAAGGGGGCATATGGGAAATGCGGGCTCCCCGTAATCGACAGTGGGCACTGGGAATTGGAATTCGCTGCTTGTGACTGCCGCAGTCTGTTGCGGGGTCGAGTGGCCGATCAGCACGGAGGTGTCTCGGCCACAGGGGTAACTCTGGGCACGGCACAGTCACTCTGTTCCGCAGTGCCCACTGAGTGAACAGACGCGCGGCTTGATGGCAGGTTTGCGCGAAATCACTCAGTTCGAATTGGGTCTCGACGGTGCCTTCTTGGACGCCCGTTTGCCCGTGGTCTTGGCCTTGCGAGACGCCGCTGACCGCTTCGGTTTTTTGGGCTTCACGCTCTCGGCTGATTCGAGCGCCGGCGACTTAAGTTGCTCCACGAGACTGGCGGCATTTTTCCCTAAGTGCGTCCACTGTCTTGGCACGGTATACACGGTCGAATTGACTTTCGAACTCTGTTGCGCCGTTGTGTTCGGTGCTGGATTCGATTTGGCGACAGCTTGGGCGACTGCTGGGAAGAATTCAGCGTAGCGATCCAGTTGTTCTGAAAGCGACTTGTATTGTCCCTGGTCGAACGAAGAACTCTTTTGGAGCTTGGCCAGCAACTTCTTGGCCTGGGGCTTGGAATTGTTGCGGAAGCGATCGGCCTGCTTTGCCTTGTGTTGCGGAATCAGGGATTTGAGGAATGCCAACTCGAGCCGGTTTCGCCAGACCTGTTGGCCATGCTTGCGACCATACCTTCGCAGTTCGAGGGAACCACTGTGGCGTGCGGCCTTCCAGCGGTGACGCGCCTCAGAGGGAGTCAGCTCATTCAGGATCAGCCGCAGCAGCAACTCCTGTACGCGAGCCCAACCAGCCAGCGGGTCGAACCGGTATGCTTTGCGGTAGTGGTAAGCCGCGGTCTTCAGGCTTTGGAGCACGTCGCTCGAGATCGCGTTCGACTTCTGCTCTTCCCCGGCTTCCTTGTTGTTGGAGGCCGCTTTCCACTTCATGTACGCCAGCTTTTTATGGGTCGCGGCGATCTGCCCATGGACGTTGTACCCTTGGGGGTCGGGCACTCCCGGATGCTCGGTCACACCGGCCTCGAGGCGATCCAGGGCCGACTTCAGCCATTCAATCACAGGCTGCGGATCGGGACCTGAGCCGCCAGTTGCGTCGTCGCTGAACTCACGGTAATACCGCTGCAGTGCCTGCTCGGCACTCCGTTTCGACTGCTGATAGCGAAACTCTTTGAGTTGGGCTCCCATGTTCGCATCGAAGCTGGCGTAGGCGACAATCGACGCCCAGTCGTGCGAGTCCTTGACCACTCCCCGCAGCTCTCGGCGGAGGCGGGTGATCAGGACCTGCGGATCATGGCCGCGGAGGAATCCCCGGTACAGCAGCTTGGCCATCACGATGGAGCCGGCGAATGTCAGCGGAAACTGCGAGGCGATGACCAGCGGGATTCCTGCCTCATGCAGCGTGTGGGCGACACTCGCCCCAGCCCCCACGACCGATCTCTGTCCGGCTCCGTGACATGTGGCGAGCGTCACCACCGTGGGAATGCTGAAGCCCCCCCGTCCCTCCTTGCCCGCGGGACGCAATGCCAACGCCAGTTGCTGCGCTGTCACATTGTCGGGTTTGTTGGGATCATGTGAGTCGTGCAGCTGGACTCCATACCACCGGCTGCCGGCCTCTTGAATGGAGACGCCATGCGCCAGCAGATGCACGTGGGTGAACGGTCGCGAGGGGTTTTCATCGCACGCCGCCGCCAGCGTCGCCTCGATCTGGCTCCAGCTTGCCTGGGGGAGAATCGTCAAATGGTCTTTATAACGCTCGGCTGGGTCGGTCTTCAGTGACTCGGAGCGATCAACCCACGGCTGCAGCGCGAGCACAATCGCATTCACATGCTCTTGCAGCGGGACCACTCCGCCGGGGCTGGCCGCGGCCAGCAGGATCCGAGGCGGGCGATTCCATGAGATGGCAGCGTGGTTGTTGTGGCGAACCCGTCGCGTCAGGCAAATGGGCATTTGCGACTGCAACAGCAGTGGACGGCCAGATCCGGGACAGCCCTCCGGGGACTGGGCGAGTTCAAAGGGGAGGAGCGCAAGCTCGGAAGCCGAAAGGACCAGTTCCAGGTGCACGGGGCGCTGGCTCATCAGGTTTGCGTCGCTCGTGTCGCCCGAGTCTGCCACATTCCATCGCTGTCCCAGCTCCCGCCCACCTGCCTCCGAGAGAGCCGCGATCAGGCCGGGGACTTTTTCGAGAATGCGGCCCATGTCGGCGCTGGTTTCCTGGAGTTGCAGCTGCCGCAGCGGCTCCGATTCGGAGTACATGAGGGGCCGCAGGCGCGCACGAAACTGGGCGTGCTCGTAGGGGACGTTGATGGTGGTGGCACCGTAGTTGCCGCAGAGAGCCAGGTACTGTGTCAGCGGCGAGAGGAGTTGATTGTGGGGAGGTCCGTGGCGCAGAATCTCGAGCGTCACCGAACCGGGCAGGGATTGCATAAGAATCTCGGGGAGAGCAGGGCAGCCGTGGTACCGGCCCGCGGAGTGGTTCAGTTGGCCTGTTTCAATTCGGCGATCACTTCACTGCCGTTGCTGTGGAGGTGAAGGTAGTCGCACGGCGATTGGACGAATTGCTTGTTTGCAAAGAGCTCCTTGTTGTGCTCCTGTCTGAGCATACAGGAGAGCTTGCAGAACTGGATTGGATCCGTGACAACCTGCTGTGGAATTCGCATGACCCTTGCCCATGTTCCGGTGTTGAAGTACCTCGTGTTGTCACCCAGCGGTAGATTGTTGCGCTTGTGGTGTGTGTGCCCGGTCAGCAGGTAATCTACATTCGGTGGCGGTTGATGGCAAAAAAACTGGTAGACCCGATCTGTACGATCGCGTTCATCGAATTGTCGATCGGGAGTGGTCGACTTGAGGTAATTCCGCAGAATCTCGGTCCGATCAGAGAGGCTGATTGCGGCCTTGAACGCATCGTAGAAAGCAAGTCGCTGACGTCGCCGATTCCAGCGCTCCCAGGGCGACTCCGGCTGTTCCTGCACGATCCCGGCAGCCAACCTGCCTCGTTGACGCTCCATCTCGCGCCAAGTCAGTTCCACCTGCTCATGGGCGACACGCAACAGCTCGGTGGTGTCTTGAAGACTGCCGGCCCCGGCTGCGGTGGAACTCGAGAGGACCAGGCCTTGCGCAAGAAGCTGGATCTCGCGGCGACTGATCCTGCGGCGTGGCTTGCGGGAAGTGTCCACTAGGGCATCAGCCAGAAGACCAAGTCGTGCCTTCAAGGCTTCGTAGAGAACTGACGCTACTTGCGGAAGACGCTTCAGTTGACTGGGGGAGATGATCAAGACAAGCAGCACCAGCTTGTGGTCCTCTGGCTTGAGAACCTGGACAAACGGGAACATCTCGTGCAAAGGATTGACAATATCGATCACAATATGGGTGCCCGTGTTAGGAATCCAACTGAC
>JBIKUY010000221.1:0-4182 GCA_044347355.1 Prochlorococcaceae cyanobacterium
GCGGATGCCCTGCCAGGTGGCGGCAAAAAAGTGTCCCGCCTCATGCACCACAATCAGGCCCGCAAGGATCGCCAGGGCTGCCAGAACACCCATTCGGGTCGCACAGGGAATCCCTCCATTGTGCGGGTTTTCTGCTCAGAGCGTGCCCAGGCCGAAGCTTCGGCCGTCAATGCCGGGCTTTCCAGTTCTGGCCCTTGTGGCACCACTGCGCTTCCCAGGGCCGGGCCTGAAAGAGAGGAGTTAGCACACCTCAATAGAAGGAGTTTGTCCTGTAATATTCTATAGCAAAAAGTTTGTCCTGGGTTATGACATTCTATTTGAACCGCCATCAAAATCACCAGCGTGCCGCCAATCTCTATGCATTCGCCTTTATTGAAAAAGGCGGAGGTGTGGCGAGTATTGGTCATGCTTTTTACGGTGGTAGTGGCGCGCCTCAGGATGCTCTTTCGCCGGCCAGGCAGCTTGTCCCTTCCAGTCAGGCATTTTCAGTTCTCTATGCCAACGGTTCGGTAAGGACCTGGGGAAGCCGCGAGGCTGGCGGCGGCTTCGCTTATAGCCCTTCTGCTGGTAATCACGCAGTCCAAAGGATATTCTCAACATCTGGCGCTTTCGCTGCTATTCGGGCCGATGGCTCTGTCATCGCCTGGGGGCGTGACTTGTCCGGGGGGCAGCTTGATAAGACCGGCGAGAAAAATCCTGCTGATATCCAAGAGCTGATCGGCAGGAATGTCTCGACTCTATTTGCTGCAGATAATGCTTTTGCTGCCCTTCGGGGAGATGGAACTGTGGTTGGCTGGCCAAAGGATTCCTATGGGGGAGATGCCAGCAAGATTTCCGGGCGATTTGCTGAACTTGTCTCCAATCGCTATGCCTTTGCAGGGATTACGACCACCGGTGGGGTTAAGGCGTGGGGGAGTCTTGATTTTGGCGGCGAGTTGTCTGCAGCCGCGAAAGCAAATCTTTCCAGTGGAGTGAAGAAAATCGTGGCTACGGGATCGGCTTTTGCAGCACTGAAAAGCAATGGCGCTGTGGTTGCATGGGGCGGAAGGAGTTCTGGTGGTGATCCGGACAAGACGATCCAACGCCAGCTCGCCGGTGAAGTTAAGTCGGTGTATGCAACGGAATCGGCGTTTGCGGCCATTACCAAGGGGGGCGGTGTTGTTGCCTGGGGTGATTCCTCGGCGGGAGGCCAGATACCCGATCGGCTGACCGGCAGTTTGAAAAATGTTCGTACTGTTTATGCCAGTAATAACTCGTTTGCTGCTATCACCAACGACCAGATCATCAGCTGGGGTTCTCGGTATGCGGAGGGCGTATTGAAGATTCCCAATGCTGAGCAGATTGTGGATGTTGTGGCCAGTTCCGAAGCCTTTGCCGCTTTGACCAATCGGGGCCGGGTTCTCACCTGGGGAAAGGGCGATTTCGGAGGTCGACCCGATGAAGAAACCCGCAAGCTGTTGAGGAGTGGGGTCGTGGCTTTACAGGCCAATTACGGAGCCATTGCGGCCATCAAGAGCGATGGTCGCCTTATCAGTTGGGGAGATAGCGACTTTGGCGGCAAGAAGGGCGTCGACCCGTTCATTCGGGATGTCGTGTCGTTCGGGTGAAGCCGTTTGGTTGCCTCTGGCACGCACTGGAGATCCCAAGCCCCGTCAGCTCCGTCACCAGCTTGAGAAAGGTGGGCCTGAAGGGCCTCCTCACCCTGCATACGATCCACAACGAGGGGGGCCTGGGGGAGCATTCCAGCCCAGGCGTGAGATCCCCCGACCCGATTGGCTGTCGTTTCAGCTTGCGCCATGATGTGCATCCTGTGTGGTGGGCAGTGGCTGGTCGGAGCGGATCTGGCTGAGGTCGGCGTTCTGAAAGTCGGCGCCGTCGAGGCGGGCGCCCCGGAGATCCGCCTGGCTCAGGCGGGCCCGCGCGAAGCGCGCGCCGGAGAGATCGGCGCTGGAGAGATCGGCACCGCTGAGGTCGGCGTCGGTGAAATCAGCGCCCTGAAGGTCCACGCCATGGAGGTCTGCATCACGGAGAAGCGAGCCGCAGAACTTGGCGCCCCGCCAGCGGCTGAAGGGAACGCGCAGGCCCTCCAGGTTGGCGTGCTGGAGGTCGAAGCCGTCCTGCCAGACCCCGTCGGCGGAGAGGTCCTCAAGGGCCCGGATGCGGCCGAGACTATTGGTGGCTCCCGCCTGCCTCTGGGCCAGCAGCAGTTCCACCATCTCCTGATGCTCGCGCTCCTTGCGTTTGCCGGCTTCGAAGATGTAGACGAAGGCGGCGGCCACGATGCTGAACGACTCAACATTGCCGATGCTGATGATGTCGAGGTAATTACTGGTGAGGCAGTCCGTCGCGAGGCGGGAGTTGTGGCAGTTCTCGAAACGGTTCACCACCGACAGCAGCGCGAAGGAGCAGGCCGCGGCCATCAGCACCCGGAAGTTGAAGGATCGATCCAGGCGGCGGTAGAAGGGGGAGCGGCGGCGGCGCTGCTGGTTCTCGTACCAGTTGCTGGCTGGTCTCTTTCTCATGGTGTGCGGCTGGGCTGGCGTGCTGGCACGGGTGCTCTGGCGGCGCGGCAACGCCCCGTTGCGGCGGCGCCGGCCTTGCCCAGCATGGAAGGGCAAGGCGACGGATGGATGCAACAACGATGGCCGGGCTTGCTGGGCGTGATGCTGGGGCTCACCGGCCTGCTGCTGGCAGGCTGCGGCGGGGGCTCCAGCACGCTCACGGTGCCGTTGGCGCGCTGGCCGGGCTATGCCTATTTCGACCTGGCGGCGCAGCGGGGGCTAGCCCATGAGCAGGGGCTGGCCCTGGTCACGACGAACCTCGACGATCCGCAGCAGATGGTGCCGGCCTTCAGCCGCGGCGAGCTGGAGCTGGCCCAGGTCACCACCCTGGAGGCCTTGCAGATCTGTCAGGAGGCCCCGGCCCGCTGCCCGGCGGTGCTGCTGGTGTTGAACGAATCGCGGGGTGCCGACCAGCTGCTGGTGCGGCCTGGCATCACCGATGTGGCCGCTTTGCGTGGCCAGCGCATCGGCGTGACCAGCTCCAGTTTGGGGCCGTTCCTGGTGATTCAGGCCCTGGCCACGGTGGGCATGACGCTGGCGGATGTGGAGCTGGTGCCGGTGGAGCTGCCGAAGCTCGACGGCATGTTGCGCCGCGGTGAGGTGACGGCGATTGCCAGCTTCCCTCCCTACTCCACCTACCTCACACGGCTGGGGCTGGCGACGGTGCTGTTCGACAGCAGCCGGCTGCCCGGGCAGATCCTGGATGTGCTGGTGGCGGAGCGGGGCTATGCGTTGCGCCACCGCCGCGAGCTGGGCCAGTTGTTGCGCACCTGGCAGGCGGCCCACAACGCGGCCCGGGCCGACCCCCAGGCGGCGCGCTCATTGATGGGCAAGCGCCTGAAGCTCAGCGCCCAGCAGTTTGCTGCGGCGGAACAGGGCATCGCCTACCTGCCGCTCAGCGAGCAGCAAGCCCTGCTCCAGCCCGGCGGCCCCCTGGATCAGAACCTGGCGATGGTGCAGGCGGTGTATGGGCAGCTTGGCCTGCTCTCGCCCCACGCACCCCGGCCCCGCGTTGACGACGGCCCGCTGCGGGAGGCGCTGGCGCCCTAGCCGGCCAGCCCGGTGCTGACGACCTGGTTGGGAACCAGCATGATGGCAACGAGCTTGATGGCCAGGAGCTTGACGGCATGGAGATCAACCGACCGAGCAGCCCCGAGCTCACGCCCGAACAGCAGGCGGCCTTGGAGCACTTTCGCCAGCGGGTTCACGAGCTCACCCTGAACGGCGGGCTCACCCCGGACACGGTGCGCAACGTGGTGCGGGCCATGCGCGAGCACCCCCAATTCAGCCGCGAGATCCTGCAGGTGCTGGTGGATGAGTCGAGTGCCCTGCGGGAGGCGGCGCCAGGGGTGTCGCTGCTGGATCTGGCCTGACGGCGCGTCAGCGCCCGGCGATTGTGTCGCCGCCGAAGTAGGGCACCAGGGCGGCGGGCAGGCGCACGGAGCCGTCGCCCTGCTGGCCGTTCTCCAACAGGGCGGCCATGGTGCGGCCCACGGCCAGGCCGGAGCCATTGAGGGTGTGCACCAGCTGGGTGCCCTTGCTGTCGGCCTGTTTGAAGCGAATCGAGGAGCGGCGGGCCTGGAAGTCGCCGCACACCGAGCAGCTGGAGATCTCGCGGTAG
>JBIKUY010000010.1:0-15495 GCA_044347355.1 Prochlorococcaceae cyanobacterium
GCGGCTGATGGCCTTGCTGTAGCAGAAATTGTCGGGGAATTGGCTCTGATAGTGCTCGAAGTCGGCGTCGTAGAGGAGGTTTGGGGTCTTGGGGGCACCCATGAACAGCCAGGCCTTGCCGCGGAAGGTCCAGCCGTTCTTCTCGCGCTCGGCGGGTTCGAACATGCGGCGCAGATAGGTGCGCATCGGCGCAATCCCAGTGCCGGTGGCCAGCATGATCACGTTGGCTTCCTCGTCATCGGGCAGGAGCATCTCCTTGCCCACCGGACCGGTGATCTTCACCTTGGCTCCGGGCTCGATATCGCAGAGGTAGGAGGAGCACACCCCATTGATGGTTTCGCCGTCCTTCTCGTACTGCAACTGGCGCACGCACAGCGACACGGTGTGGCCGGCCATGTTGTCGCCATGGCGGGTGCTGGCGATCGAGTAGAGGCGCAGCTTGTGGGGCTTGCCGTTGGCATCGGTGCCCTCCGGGATGATGCCGATGCTCTGGCCTTCCACGTATTGGAGCTGCGGTTCACCGCCGGCCAGGTCGAAGGTGATGTGGTTCACCCGGCCGATGGCACCTTCACCCACCAGGCTGTAGTTCTCCACCACCGTGCCCATGAAGGGATCTTTGGGTTTGTAGGTGTTGACCGGGACAGCGGCGTGAGACACGGCGGATTTGGCGGCGGGCTTGTCTGGTGAAGGCTTTTCGGCGGCCGGAGTCTCTGCGCTTGGGGCCTCCGCAGCAGGGGTTGCGCTGGCGGGGCTGGCGCCGCCGAGGGCATCGACGGCCGTCACCGAAGTGATTCGACCACCCTGCTGGGCAATCGTCTGCATCGTTTGCTGCAACTGACTGAACGGCACGGTGAAGCGAAGCTCGGCCTGGCGTTGCTGGCCGATGCCGAATCCCTCCACCACCACAGTGAACATGCGACTGTCGGACTGGCTGGTACGACCGGTGGCAACACGCATGGGGGAGGGATCAAAATCCGGCAGATCATAGAGACCCTCACCGATGAACCCGCGACAGGCTCGTTGCGGTTAGGTTGTCGCCCAGATCACAGGGTTGGATCCGCTTGGCGCCGCTCGCCCTCTTCTCACCGCGTTCTGCCCCCTCTGGCCTGGCGGAATCAGCCGAATTGGATCCTGACCCTGGCCCCGTCGTTGCCGATGGCAGCTGCAGGCTGGACACGATCCAACAGGAGATGGAGCGACTGGAGCAGGGGGCACGCCGTCTGGCGGTGCAGTTGCGCCTACCCCTCGAACCCCAGTGGATCTGGGCCGTGCTCACCGATTACAACAATCTCAATCGCTACATCCCCAACCTGAGCAGCTCACGCCAGCTCTGGCGGCGTGGCAATCGGGTGGGGCTGGAGCAAGTGGGCAGCCAGCAGTTTTGCGGCCTTCGCTTCACCGCCCGCGTAGAACTGGAACTGGAGGAGGATCCAGACCAAGGTGAACTGCGCTTTGAGATGCGTAGCGGCGACTTTCGACGTTTCGAGGGACTTTGGCGGGTGGACAGCGACGCCGTCAGCACCCGTCTGCTCTACTCCCTCACGGTGCAGGGCAAGCCGGGCATGCCAATCGGGTTGATCGAACAGCGCCTTCAACAGGATCTGGCCAGCAATGTGCGCGGCGTCCAGCGTGAGGCCAACCTCAGGGCCGGGGCCGATTCAACCTGATCACGTGAAGTCTTGAAAATCAACCTGACCTGAACAGCTAGACGTCAAAACAACATGACGTTCAGCCTTGATTCGAGCTGGACTTTTTGATGGGTGAGTGAATGAAATTAGCCTTGGAAAGATTTTCCTGAGGCATAAAATATCAATACCCCCAAGGGGATTCGAACCCCTGTCGCCTCCGTGAAAGGGAGGTGTCCTAGGCCTCTAGACGATGGGGGCGAGGCCACGGCTGGTACTCAGAGGGTCACCCGAGCAGAGACCCAAGCGACAGACGTCGTGTTGGGTGACTGACTGGTGTTCCGGCTGAAGATTCGGGAGTGGAGCTGGTGCCAGATCCGTCCCGTTGCGCCGATGTGTGGACGTTACGGGTCGGGGTGACCGTTCGTCAAGGAGGGCTGACCCTGGCCCTGCCACACCGGCACAGTTACGTGGAAGCAGGCCCCTTCGCCTGGTTCCGACACCACCCAGATGCGGCCGCCGTGCACCTCGGCGATGCGCCTGCACACCGAGAGCCCCACGCCGTAGCCGGAGGTGGTCTGGGAGGTCTGGGGAAGGCGCACCCGGTCCTGAAAGATCCGTTGCTGCTCGCTGGCCGGAATGCCCGGTCCGCTGTCGCAGACGCTCACCTGCACCCACTGGCTGGTGCGGTGCAGCAGGGCCAGGCTCACCTCGCCACCGTCCGGTGTGTACTTGAGCGCGTTCTCCAACAGGTTGAGCAGCACCTGGCGCATGCGCCGGCCATCGGCATACACGTCCGGCAGGTCGGCGGGAATGTCGGTCACCAGCCGCAGCCGACGGCCTACCCACAGCTTCTCCAGTTCCAGAATCGTCTCGGCCGCCACCGTCCCCAGGTTGAGCCGTTGGGGATTGAACAGGGCCTCCCAGCGGGTGGTGCCCACCTCCAGGAGGTCCTGGGAGAGGGCCTCGATGTCGTTGAGCCGCCGCCTGAGCACGTCCTGGAATCGGTGGGTATCGATCTGGCCCAGCTCATGGCTCTGGGCCGCCAGCTTGGCGGCGGTGAGCGGCGTGCGCAGTTCATGGGCCACCATCCGCAGCAGCCGCTCCTGCACGCCCAGCCGCTCGGTGAGGGTCTCGTTTTCTTGGCGCAGCACCAGCAACTGGTCTTCGAGTTGCAGCTCCCGGCGGCTGCGGCTGCCGTCGATCTCCACTGGCTCCAGGCTCATGCCCAGATCGGTGACCACTTGCTGTTGCTGCCAGCGGGGTATCCAAGTGCGTAGTTTCTGGGTAATGGCGTTGCCGGCGAACACCTGCTTGGGCAGGGGGGAGAGTTTCACCAGGGCGGGCGTGGCCACCAGTCGGTGCAATTCGAGCAGTTCGGGCTGCTCGGCCGGGTCTGCCAGTTCCAGGTTCACGGTGAAGCCCACGTCCTCGCCCTTGAGCAGTTGCAACAGGTTGCGCAGATCAGTGCTGGCCAGATGGTGATTGGCCGCAACCAGCAGCAGCCGTAATCCCTGGCGGTCATCACCCTGCCCAGGGTCGTCGGCTCCGGTTGGGGAGGGAATGGCGATCACGGGGCCACGTTATGGGCAAATGGGCAGATGCGGCCAGGGTGGCTATGAAGGGGACGTTGGCTCATCTGTTGCCCTTCCCCGTGTGATGCTCGCCAGTCGCATTCAGCTCGATAGCAGCCTGCGCCGCTGGTTTTCGCGCAATCTCGGCCTGTGGCGTTCCCGCCGGTTGTATTTCTTTGCCGACGGTGAAGCCTTGCGGGTGGACATGATGCTGCGGGTGGAAACCTTCGCGGAGCCGATCGAGGGCGAGGCGGCTTACCGCTTCACCTGGTGGCCCGAGCAGGACTTCGGCTTTTTCGAGCGCAGACCCCGTTATGTGGCCAACGGCACGATGGAGGCCTACCTCTGCGGCCACCAGTTGCGCCGCAGCCGCGGCTACATGTGCGGCAGCCCCACCAAGACGCAAATCCGCCAGGTGGACGAACACGAACTGATCTTCGAGTCCCACTACCAGGAGTGGGACATCCTTGAGCACATCCGCCTGGTGGACCAGGACCGCTTCCGGGCCCGCTCGATTTACTCCTGGAAGGACGGCGAGCTGGAGCTGGTGGAGACCCATCACGAGGTGCGCGTGGAGGAGGCTGGCGCCCCGTTGCTGGCCTGATGCAGCAGCATGGGCACTGTGCCCTGGCCCTCGCCTTGATCGCCCTGTTGCGTTTGCTGTTGTTGCCAGGGGTGCTGCTGCTTTCCACCCGGCCCCTGCCTGCTGGCGCTGTGCCCACCGCTCCGGCTCCCCCTGCAGGGGATGCGGAGATGACGCTCTACAGCGGGATCGCAGCGCTGAATGTGTGCGTCGCCCGCAATGCCGGTGTGGGCTTCGATCAGGCTGTGGCCATCGCCGGTGAAACGATCGCCCAGCTGATCCAGAGTCAGCACGGCAGCGTGATCACCCTGGTGGGCAGCCAGCCCCTCAGCCTTGACGACCTGCGCAAGGGGTCGATCAATTCCGCGGTGCTCGGCGCTGTGGAGACCTGCCCAGACCAGGTGCCCGAGGCGGTGCGCAAGGCGGTGCAGGCCAGCCTTCGCCAGGCATCCGGCACAGCCACCCCAGCCGCTGGTGCCGCCCGCCCTGCCCCCCGCAGCGGCCGCTGAGCCGCCCCATCCAGGCCCAGCCCCCGGTCTGCTTTGGCCACCCCTGCCCTCGCCCCCAACTCCGCCATGACCACGGTGCGTCTTGCCGACTACCGTCCCGCTGCCCAACTGCTTGAGCGCACCGATCTCACGGTGCAGATCGCTGCCGATCACACCGAGGTGCTAGCGCGCCTGGCCTTCCTGCCTAACCCGGCTGGAGAGCCTGGCCCGCTGCGCTTGCGCGGCCTTGAGCTGGAGCTGCTGGAGGTCTGCCTCGATGGTGAGCCCCTCCCCACGTCGGCCTACCTGGTCGACGGCGATGGCCTGCTGCTGACCGACCCGCCCCAACGGCCGTTTGTGCTGGAGAGCCGGGTGCGCATCCATCCGGAGACCAACACCACCCTCGAGGGCCTCTACCTGAGCGGCGGCCTGTTCACCACCCAGTGCGAGGCCGAGGGCTTCCGCCGCATCACCTTCCACCCCGACCGCCCCGACCTGCTCAGCCGCTTCCGGGTGCGGATCGAGGCCGAGCGCCAGAGCTGTCCGGTACTGCTCAGCAATGGCAACTGCGTCGAAACAGGCGCGTTGCCCCCTGATCCGGCCACGGGTGCAGAGCGCCACTACGCCGTGTGGGACGACCCCTTCCCCAAGCCCTCCTATCTGTTTGCCCTGGTGGCGGGCCAATTGGAGGAGGTGCGCGATCAGTTCACCACCGCCAGTGGCCGCCCGGTGGCCCTGCGGCTGCACGTGGAACCAGGTGATGCCCCCTACACCGCCCATGCCATGGCGTCCCTCAAGCGGGCGATGGCCTGGGATGAGCAGCGCTATGGCCTGGAATACGACCTCGATGAATACAACATCGTGGCTGTGCGCCATTTCAACATGGGCGCGATGGAGAACAAGAGCCTCAATATCTTCAACTCCAAGTTGGTGCTGGCCGACGCCGAGACGGCCACCGATGGTGAGCTGGAGCGGATCGAGAGCGTGATTGCCCACGAGTACTTCCATAACTGGACCGGCAACCGGATCACCTGCCGCGACTGGTTCCAGCTGTCGCTGAAGGAGGGCCTCACAGTGTTCCGCGACCAGAGCTTCAGTGAGGATCTGCATGGCGCCGCGCTGAATCGAATCGAAAATGTGGCGTTGCTGCGCAACACCCAGTTCCGCGAAGATGCCGGCCCTACGGCCCACCCTGTGCAGCCGGATGCCTATCAGGCAATCGACAACTTCTACACCACCACGATCTACGAAAAGGGCTCGGAGGTGATCCGCATGCTCCACACCCTGCTGGGGGAGGAGGCCTTCATGCGCGGGATGGCGCTCTACGTGCGCCGCCACGATGGCTCGGCTGCCACCTGCGCCGATTTCGTGCAGGCGATGGAGGACGCCGCCGCCGAGGCCTGGGCCTCCGATCCTGGAGCGGCCCGTTTTGATTTCGCCCAGTTCCGCTTCTGGTATCACCAGGCCGGCACGCCGGTGCTCCACGTGCAGCGCCACTGGGACGGGGAGGCCGGCGTGCTGGAGCTGCATCTGCGGCAGCACACCCCAGCCACCCCGGGCCAGGGCGACAAGCAGCCCGTGGTGATCCCCCTGGCGCTGGGGTTGATCGACCAGGCCGGCGAGCCCCTGGCCGTGCAGCTGGAGGGAGAGCCTGGCCCGGCCATGGACCGCCCCAGCGGCACCCGCCTGCTGGTGATCGATCAGACGGAGCAACGCCTGCGGCTGGTGGGTCTGCCCCGTCAGCACCATCCACCGGCCTTGTCGCTGTTGCGGCAGTTTTCGGCGCCGGTGAAGCTTGAGCTGGGGCGGCCTACGGCCGAGCTGGTGCATCTGCTGGCGGCCGACAGAGACCCGTTCGCCCGCTGGGATGCGGGCCAGGAGCTGTGGCGTCAGGCTCTGCTGGCCAGGGCCACAGGCGATGGCTCCTGCGCTGGCTTGCTGGAGGACGAGCTGATCGACGCCTGTGCCCGCATTCTGGACGACACCTCGCTCTCCGACGCCAGCCGCAGCGCGTTGCTGGCCCTGCCGGGACTGGCGGAGTTGGAGGACGCGGCTGTGGTGACGGGCGAGGAGCCCGACCCCCCGGCTCTGTTTGCCGCCCAGCAGCAACTCCAGCGCCGCTTCGGCGCGGCCCTTGCCGAGCCCCTGGCCGCTGCGCTGCAGCGCTGCAGCGATGGCTGGCCGCGGCTGTGGCCCGATGGTGACGGTGCCCGACGGCTCACTGCAGTGATCTGGAGCTGGCGGGCGGCCGCCGGCGATCGGGCGGTGATCGCCGCTGCCCGCGCCGGGGTGGATGGCCCTTCCATGACCCTGGCCCGTGCCGGCCTGCGGGCCCTGCAGCCCTTGGCGATCCCCGAGCGCGAAGCGGCGATGGACGCCTTCTACGCGCGCTGGCAGCACAAGCCGGTGATCCTCGACGCCTGGTTTGCCATGGAGGCCGCGGCCCCCCTCGCCGATGGGCTGGAGCGGGTGGCCCGGCTGCTGGAGCACCCGCGCTACGACCCCATGGCCCCCAATTCGGTGCGGGCGGTGCTGGGCGGCTTGGCCGCCAATGTGCCGGTGTTCCACGCTGCCGATGGCTCCGGCTATCGCTTCATGGCCGAGCAGATCGTGGCGGTGGACCGGCGCAATCCGATCACGGCCTCGCGGCTGGCCAAGGTCTTTAGCCGCTGGCGCAGCTATGGCCCCCAGCGCTCGTCGGCCATGGTGGCAGCCCTGGAGCAGCTGGCCGGCGCTGAGCTCTCACCGAACACCCGCGAGGTGGTGGGGCTGTGCCTGGGCGAGGGCTGAAGGGTCAGCGGCGCTTGCCCTGGCCCTGGGTCACCGGCGCGACGGCCGTCCTGGAGCGGCCGTTGACGCTCTGGTGCAGCTGGCGGAAGGCAGCCAGGCGCTGTGCTCCCCCTTCCCGGCCGGCGTGTACTCCCCAAAGCCCTTCCCAGTAGAAGTAGATCACCCCGTGGCCCCGGGCTGTGGCCAGGCGCACCTTCTCGCCCAGGGTGGCCATGTCCGGCGTGCGGCCGCCGAAGCCGGCGAGGATGCCGATCTCCACCGGCATGCCCCAGCCGCTGGCCTTCACCAGGGCGGGCTGATTGAGGTCCTTCTCGAAGCCCTTCACGGAGTAGGCATAGTTCTGCACGATCAGGTCGTCCACCAGACCACCCACGGCCCACAGCTCCCAGTCCTGTAGCCAGGTGTTGTAAGCGAAGCGGAACGGTCCCGGGGAGAGGCTCACCACCGTGGCCGGCGGTTTGGGTTTGCCCTGGCGGGTCGCGGTGGAGGCAGCCTGCTGGTCGAGCTGGCGCAGGCTGGCCCGCAGTTCCCGCAGCAAATTGGTGAGCTGCTGGCGGCGCCAGCGCATCCAGAAGCGATCGTTGTGATTCTCAGGCGGCTCACGACCGTTGGCCTGGCGATAGAGGGCGCGGGTGTAGGGGTCGTAGCCCAGTTCCACCGGCCAGGCGAAGTGGTCGTCGAGCTGGATGCCGTTCACGCCACATCGCCGCACCACTTCGCTGATCAGACCGATGAACCGCTCGCGCACCCCTGGGTGGGCCGGGTTGAGCCACACCATCGTGGTGCCGTGCATCGCCACGCCGGTGCTGCCGTCGCGTTTGGCCAGCACCCACTCCGGCTTGTTGCGCACCACCTCGGCGGTGGCCGGTTCCATCAGGCCGTACTCGAACCAGGGGATCACCTCCAGGCCCCGGCGCTGGGCGGCCTTGGTCATCCGGCAGATCGGGTCGAGGTTGGGATTGGCCTTCTCCAGCGCCGGTTCCATCGGCGCCCAGCGGCTGCGGTGGAAGGTGGTGCCACGGCTCCATACGTTGGGATAGAGGGTGGTGAAGCCGGCCCCGGCCAGCTCGGCAACGGCCCGTTCGATGCGGGCTCCGTCGTAGTAGAGGGGGCTTGGGCTGTTCGTGAGCCACACGCCGATGCGCCGTGCAGGTTGGGCGCCGGCGGCTGGCGGCAGACCCGACACCATTAGCGCCGCCAGCAGGCCGCCAAATCCGGCCGGCAGCAGGGCCTTGAGCCGGGCGAAGCGGCGCAGGGGGATCCGGTTGGCCCTGGTCGGGGGGGCGATCACGGGCAGGGGATGTGGGCTGGTCAGCGGAACATTGAGCTCACCGAGCTCTCCTCATGGATTCTCCAGATCGCTTCCCCCAGCATGTTGGCCACCGACAGCACCCGCAGCTGGGGGAAGTTGCGCTCATCGGTGAGGGGGATGGAGTTGGTCACCACCACCTCCTCGAACAGCCCCGGCTCGGAGAGCCGTTCAGCCGCCGGCGGCGAGAACACGGCATGGGTGGCGCAGCAGAGCACCCGGGCGGCCCCCTTGCGGCGCAGCAGCTTGGCCCCCTGACAGATGGTGCCTCCGGTGTCGATCATGTCGTCGATCAGCACGGCGGTCTTGCCGGCCACATCACCGATCACCGTGAGGCTCTCGGCCACGTTGTGGCCGGCGCGGCGCTTGTCGATGATCGCCAGGGGGGCGTCGTTCATCTGCTTGGCGAAGGCCCGGGCCCGCGCCACGCCGCCCACATCCGGCGACACCACCACCACCTCGCCCAGCTCGCGGGTGCTGAGGTAGTCCACGAGCACCGGCGAACCGTAGATGTGGTCGCAGGGAATGTCGAAGTAGCCCTGGATCTGGGAGGAGTGCAGGTCCATGGCCAGCACCCGGTCCACGCCGCTCTTGGTGAGCAGGTTGGCCACCAGCTTGGCGGTGATCGACTCCCGTCCGGCGGTCTTGCGGTCGGCGCGGGCGTAGCCGTAATAGGGAATCACAGCCGTCACCTGGCGGGCTGAGGCCCGCTTGCAGGCGTCCACCATGATCAGCAGCTCCATCAGGTGGTCGTTCACCGGAGCGCAGGTGGGCTGGATCAGGAACACATCGCAGCCGCGGATTGATTCCTGAATCTGGATGTAGGTCTCGCCATCGGCGAAGCGCTTGATCACCCGCGGGCCATCCGGAACCCCCAGGTATGCACCGATCTCCCGGGCCAGCTCCTGATTAGAGGTGCCGCTGAACAGGCGTAGGCGGCGGGTGTCGTGGTTGGATCCCGCCGAGTGCTCCGCTGCGTTGCCTGCCTGAGCCAGCCGATCGGCGGTGAGGAAACTGGTCACGGCGGGCGCGGGCGCGTCGGCGAACTCCGATGTTAGAAGCGTGCAGCCCCCGGGAGTGCAAACAACCATGACGTTTTCAACAGTCCCCGGAACCCTTGGCGAGGGGAGTTCTCCGCCCGCCCTGGTGTTGCTGGCGGCCGGTCCAGCCGCCGCGGTGGCGGGCCTGCAGGGCCAGGTGGCTCCTGCTCTGGCCGCCGCCCTCCACCTGCCCCTGCTGGCGCCGCTGAATCCCTTAGGCGCCGATGCCGCCCTGGCGGCCCTTGCCGACGGGCCACCGGGCCTGGCGCCCTTACCCCGCGATCCCGGTCTGCCCCTGGCCGATGGCCGCCACTGGGCCGCCGCCCTGGGTGCCTGGCGCCAGCCCGCCCTGGTGGTGCTGGGGGCCGAGCAGATGCATACGGGGCTGCCCGCGGCGCTCACTGCCCTTTTGGCCCAGTGGCAGGTGCCCTGCTTGGGGTTGGTGCAATGGGGCGGCAGTTGGGACCCCGAGCAGCGGCGGCTGGAGGGCCTGCCTTGGCTGGGTTGTCTCGCTGCCGGGCATCAGCCGGATGCCGCCGCCGCCCTTTGCAGTGCCTGTGCCGCCCGCTGGACGGTCCTGGAGCGTCAGCGCTTGGCCTAGGACGGCTTGGCCAGGGGCTTCGGTTCGACCCAGAAGGCTTTGGGCAGGTCGCGCACCCGTTCCCGCAGCTGATTGGCTGCCGCTGCCCCCTCGCCGCTACGGGGAGGATCCAGCGGCAGGGTGGTGAACTCCACGCTGGTCTGCGGTTGCAGAGCGGTGACCAGCAGGCTGAGAGTCTCGCTGCGGCTGAGGTTGGTCTCTACCTGGCCCTGCAGGCCACCCACCAGGTTGGGTAGCGAAAGCTGGCCTTGGCGCAGCTCCAGTTCGTGGTGCAGGCTGCGGGCAACCTCCTGCAGGTTGGAGAGGCGGGTTTCCAGGGGTTTGTTGGTATCGCGCCAGCGGGCCAGATGTTCGAGCTGGTTGGGGTTCAGCCGCTGCAGGCCGCTCTGCAAATCGATCTTCAGTTTCTGGCTGTTATCGGTGTGGCGCATCGTGCGGTTGGGGTTGGCTTCCACGCCGCCAAGCCGATCGGTCAGCAAGCGCAGGCCATAGCGACTGATCACCACGTAGCGGTCGGGCTTGCCGCTGGGCAGGCCAGCGAGGTCGCGCACAGCGTCTGCGGTGAGGGCCGGCCCGCCGCTGCGGTAGAGGCTGCCCAGCGAGCGGGGGGTTTTCTCCCCGGGCAGCTGCACCGCCAGGGTGGCCGGGATCTGCAGGACCTGCACCGGTCCATCGGGGTTGACGCGCACCACCATCAGGGCGTCGGCATTGGCGGCACCGGCTGGGGCGGCGTTGTTGTCCACGTCGCTGAGCCGGTCGCTGTCCAGGCCGATCAAGAGCACGGTTACTGGCCGATTGGCGGGTTTGGCCAGGGCATTGAGGCTGCCCGCCTCAGCGACTGGCTGGGGATTGTTCAGCGGCCAGATCAGATCGATGGCGGCGACGATGGCCAGGGCGCCGGCGCCTGCTAGGCCAGCACTCACCACTTGCTGCCGGCTGATGTGGGGCAGCCGGATGGCTGGCAGGGCGATCTGGGGGAGCCGGATCCGCCTGCGCGGGGCGGGGTCTGGGGCGGACTTTCTGCTGGCGCGGGGCGGCATCGCGGCGAGGTTGGGGGACGGGCGTCCCGGCTGTCAAACGCATCCACTTTGACCCACTCCCTCGGCAGGGGCCCTGTGGGCGGGTGCAGCCGATAAGTTGTTGCCAGCGATCGACCCGCCCTTGCCGGCTCCCCATGAGAAGGCCCGGCCCCTGGCCAAGGGCAGCGTCTACCCCGCGAAAGACCTCTGCAGCCAGTGCGGCCTCTGCGACAGCCGCTGGGTGGCCTACGTGAAAACCAGCTGCGCCTTCCTCGAGCAGCGCTTCGAGGCGATGGAGGAAGCGGCCCATGGCCGCAGCCGCGATCTGGAGAACGACGACGAGCTTTATTTTGGTGTGCAGCAGCGCATGCTCACCGCCCGGCTGGCCCAGCCGCTCGAGGGCGCCCAGTGGACAGGGATCGTGAGCCGCATCGGCGTGCGCGCCCTGGAAACGGGCCTGGTGGATGCGGTGCTGTGCGTGGGCCAGAGCGAGGAGGATCGCTTCACCCCCGTGCCCCGCCTCGCCCGTACCCCTGAGGAGGTGCTGAGCGCCCGGGTGAACAAGCCCACCCTCTCCCCCAATCTTGAGGTGCTGGAGCAGCTGCCCGGCAGCGGCATCAAGACGTTGCTGGCCATCGGCGTGGGCTGCCAGATCCAGGCGCTGCGGGCCGTGCAGCCCACCTTGCCGCTCGATGAGCTCTACGTGCTCGGTTTGCCCTGCGTCGACAATGTGTCTCGCGCCGGTTTGCAGACCTTTCTGGAGAGCACCGTGAGCTCCCCAGGCACCGTGGTGCACTACGAGTTCATGCAGGACTTCCGCATCCACTTCCGCCACTGCGACGGCCGCGAGGAAACGGTGCCGTTTTTTGGGCTCGATACCCCCAAGCTCAAGGACGTGTTCGCGCCCAGCTGTCTGAGCTGCTTCGATTACACCAACGCCGGCGCTGATCTGGTGGTGGGCTACATGGGTGCCACCTTTGGGCGTCAGTGGCTCACGGTGCGCAACCCCAGGGGCCAGGTGCTGTTGGATCTGGTGGAGAGCGAGCTGGAGCTGGCACCCTTGACCAGCAGTGGCAACCGCCAAGCGGCGGTGCAGCAGGGCATCGAGGCCTACGACAAGGCGGTGAAACTGCCCCTTTGGCTGGCCAGGCTGATTGGCATTGTTGTGGAGCGGCTCGGGCCGAAGGGCCTGGAGTACGGCCGCTTCTCGATCGACTCCCACTTCACCCGCAATGCCCTGTGGCTACGGCGGAACCACCCCGAGAAGGTGGCGGCCCACATCCCGGCCTTCGCCCAAAAAATCATCAGCCGCTATCGGCTTCCCGAGGCGTGAGCGACCCCCAACGGCGAGCCGGGGTGCTGCTCCACCCCACAGCCCTGCCCGGTCCAGGGGGCTGCGGCAGCTTTGGCCAGGCCGCCGTCGACTGGCTGGCCCTGCTCGGGCGCCACAGCATCGGCGTGTGGCAGCTGCTCCCCCTGGCCCCCACCGACGGCACCGGTTCCCCCTACAGCTCTCCCAGCGGCTCAGCCCTCAATTCCTGGCTGCTGGATGCCGAGCTGCTGGTGCAGCAGGGTTTCCTCAGCGCCGCAGCGGCGGCGGCCCTGCCCTGCGGCCAAGGTGGGCGGCTCGATCCGGTGGTTCAGCAACAGCGCAGCCAGGCCCTGGGCGAGGCCCTGCGGCTGGCCTGGCCTGAGCAGGACCCGGGCCGGCAGCGGGCCTTCCGGCGCTGGTGCCGGCGGGAGGCGTTCTGGCTGCGCGACCACTGTCGCTTCATGGTGCTGCGCCGCCTGCATGACGGCCTGCCCTGGTGGCAGTGGCCCCAACCCCTGGCCCGGCGCCAGCGCCGGGCTCTGGCGTGCTTCGACCGCCAGCAGGCGTCGCTGCTGCTGGAAGAGCGCCTGCTGCAGTGGCAGCTGCAGGAGCAGTGGCAGGCCCTGCGCCGGCAAGCCCACGGCCTGGGGATCGGCCTGTTCGGCGACCTGCCTTTCTACGTGGCTCACGACAGCGCCGACGTGTGGAGCCATCCCGGCCTGTTCTCCCTGGCCGCAGGCGGTGGCCTGGTGGCCCAGAGCGGGGTGCCGCCCGACTACTTCTCCGCCACCGGCCAGCTCTGGGGCACGCCTGTGTATCGCTGGCCGCGCCACTGGCTCAGCGGCTTCGCCTGGTGGCTGGGTCGGTTAAGCCGTCAGTTGCAGCTGTTCGACCTACTTCGCCTCGACCACTTCCGCGCCCTGCAGGCCTACTGGCGGGTGCCCGGCGGCGACAGGACGGCTGAAAACGGCAGCTGGCGGGCCTCCCCAGGCGGGGCCCTGCTCACGTTGCTTTGGGTGCACCAAGCCCTGCGCGGCCGCTTGCGCCAGGGCCGTTTGCCCATGGTGGCCGAGGACCTCGGGGTGATTACCCCGGCGGTGGAGGCCCTGCGCGACCGCTTCGCCCTGCCAGGCATGAAGATCCTGCAGTTCGCCTTCGATGGCAACGACGACAACCCCTACCTGCCGGCCAACATCCGGGGCAGCCGCTGGGTGGTGTACACAGGCACCCACGACAACGCCACGGCGATCGGCTGGTGGCAGGGGCTCGACCACCACAGCCGCGAGCGGCTGGAGCGGCAGCTGCAGGCCTCGGTGAGCGCCCCGGGCTGGCAGTTGCTGGACCTAGCCCTGGCCAGCCCGGCGGAACTGACGGTGGTGCCATTGCAGGATCTCTTGGAGCTGGGCGATGAGGCCCGCTTCAACACCCCCGGCACCTTGGGGGCCAACTGGACCTGGCGGCTGGAGTGCCCGGTGGCGGCCCTGGACGGACCGCTGCAGGGCTACGGGGAGCTGGCCCGGCGCCACAGCCGCAGTGCCTGACCCTGGCGGGCCTGATCGAGGGGCCGCAGTTCCGGATAGCCCTCGAGCAGCAGTGTTGTGCCCCTGTTTTGCTGGCCGCGGGCCCGGGGCTCCGGAGTCGCCGGCAGGGGGGCCACCGCCCGCCAACCGGCTCTAGCCAGCCGCTGCTGCTGAAGGTTGAGAGCGTAGATCAGGCCCAGGGTGAGCAGGCCGTAGAGCAGGGTGCCCTGCCAAGTGGTGAACACATCGATGGAGCCGGGGGTGAAGCGGCGCAGCAGATTGCCTTTCCTGAGTCGCTGGCCTGGCAGCGGTTCGCTGGGCAGCAGCTTCTGCAGACTGGCCGGCTCCAGATCCAGATGGCGCTCGATCAGCGGCAACATCGTGCGCAGGTAGGCCGGTTCGGGCAAGCGATCCCGCCAGCCCCGTTCCAGGGCCTCCAGCACCGGGGTGCTGATGCGGGTGTCCTGGGCCAGCTGGCGCAGACCGAGGCCGCGGCGCTCCCTGGCTTCGCGCAGCAACTGGCCTGCAGCCAGCAGCGGATCGGCCGGTGGATCGCCACCGGCGGTTGGGGTGGCTGCTGAACGTCCCCGCCGCCAGAGGCGACTGAGGCGGGTTCGCAGGGACGGGGCGGGGCGGCTCAGGGGGCTGATGCGGCCAGGTCTTTCCATTCTCGGCGCTCCAGGTGGCGCCACTGCCCCTCCGGCAGGTCGGCCAGGGCCAGTGGTCCGATCGCCACCCGCTGCAGGTCGAGCACCGGATGCCCCAGCAGGGCTGCGGTGCGGCGGATCTGGCGGTTGCGACCCTCGCCCATCTCCAGTTCCAGCAAGCTGCGGTCGCTCCGGCGGCGCAGCAGTTTGATCGCTACGGGCTGGCTGGGCCCCTCCTCCAGCGGGACCCCTTCCGCCCAGCGCTGCAGCTGCCCACTGCCGGGCTGGCCGGCCACCCACACCCGGTAAGTCTTGCTGTGGCCATAGCGGGGGTGGGTGAGCTGCAGCGTCAGATCCCCCTGGTTGGTGAGCAGCAGGGCGCCACGGCTGTCGGCATCGAGGCGACCCACCGGGTGGAGCCCCCGCCCGCTCCGCAGGGCCGGTGGCAGCAGGTCGAGCACCGTGGTGCGGCCCTGGGGATCCCGACAGCTGCTCACCACGCCGGCGGGTTTGTTGAGCAGCAGCAACAGAGGTGGGGCGGCGGCCTGCAGGGGGTGCCCGTCCACCGTGATCGTGTCGCAGCTGGGATCGGCCCGGTCGCCCAGTCCGACCGCTGTGCCATTCACCCTCACCCGACCCTGCCGCAACAACGCCTCCGCGGCGCGGCGGGAGCAGAGGCCAGCGGCGGAGATCAGTTTCTGCAGCCGTTCAGCAGCCATTTACCCATCCTGGCGGGGGGGGAGTAGCGAGGAAAAGGGTGATAGGTTTACGAAACAGGAACGTTTCGTAACTGCTCGTCATGCCCGCTATGTCCGTTGCTGCCGCCGCCCCCGTCGCGGAGGTCTCTCCAACCGGTGGTGGCGACCTGGTGCGCAGCTACCTGCGGGACATCGGCCGGGTGCCACTGCTGACCCATGAGCAGGAGATCACGCTGGGGCGTCAGGTGCAGGAGCTGGTGGCGATCGAGGAGCTGGAGCAGGAGCTGAC
>JBIKUY010000349.1:0-2932 GCA_044347355.1 Prochlorococcaceae cyanobacterium
CGATTCAATTACTTGCTGCTGAGCCGCCCCCGCAAGGAGCAGAAAAACCTGCCGGCAGATCGAACCGATGTCGAGCTCTCCAGTGAATTCACCAGGCGGCCGATCCTACAGATGAAAAGAAACAAGTTGCTGACATTGCCAAATCGGGCACAGAAGGGATGTCTATTGATAGCCTGCTTTTAGCTCAATGGTTTTTGCTCAATAGATCGAAGGCGGAGCGAAGGATGGTGCCGATGCCAACGCAACTCCCTGATTCTGACCGTGGCGGTAAACAGATGGTGATGCTTCCTCCCCTACAAGTTGCGGCGGTGCGCTGGCGGCGGAGCTGCTGCCGCCGCTGATCTTCAGGGCAACCGGTCTTCGAACGGCAGGCGGGTGCGCGCGGCTAGCCAAGCCCCCAGGTGGCGCAGAGTTGTGGGATCGGTGGCGTGGTCATCGATCCGTAGGGGTGGATGAGGGGGCCGGGTGGCCTGGAGCCGGTAGGAGCGATCGCCCTCGGAACCGACCCGCTCGACCAGCTCCAGGCCCCGGGCTTCCCCCAGGGTGCGCAGGCCTTGGCCGAAGCGGCGCTGCAGCACCAGGCCCCTTGGCTCCAGCCGCCACTCCCGGCGCCCGAAGGCCAGCCACAGCTGGCCCCAGCCGCCGGCCAAGGCCAGCAGGGCCAGCGGAATCCCCAGAGCCCAAAATCCCGGCCAGGCAGGGCCGACCCGGATCAGCCGAGCCAGCAGCCCCCACAGCACCAGATTCACCAGGGCCATCACCAGGCGATGCCGCCGCCGCCGAGCCGGGTGGGGCACCAGCAGCGAAATGCTGAAGGAGTGGGTGAGCTCCTGCCAGTGCGCCGGGAGGATCGGCACCGCCGGAAGCCTGGTCTGGGCCGGATCATCGGCCAGCTCGCGCAGGCCCAGCAGCCGGTTGAGCTGATCGGCGGCGTCCTGGCGCTCCCGCAGGCTGCCGAGCCGGGTGAGCTCGATGCTGCGGCCGGAGAGCTCGGCCACCAGCGGCCCTCCGGCGGCGCGTTCGTCACGCACCCGGAACAGGCGGATGTCTCGGGCAGGCAGGGTCTGTCGCTGGCGGAAGGGGCCGAGCCACGCCTGCCGTTCCAAGGCGCCATCCGGACCGACGCTCAACCGGTCCTCCGACCACAGGGCCCGCAGCACCTCCCGCAGCGCGAATGCGCCCCCCATACTCCACAGGCCCAACCAGAGCAGCAGGAACAGCGCCACCGGCAGGGGCTCTACACCGCTGGCCAGACCCGCGGCCAGGATCCGCCGGAGCATCCACAGGGCGAACACCTCTCCCGCCAGCCAGCCGCACAGCCAGAACGACAGAAACGCCGCCACGAAGAACCGGCCCGGGCCCCGGGGCCGGAAACCGAAGCTGGCGGTACCGCTGCCGCTGCTCACCACCGCACCCTGCCTCGGCCGATGGCCCCATGCTGGCGAGGCGAGGCCGGTTGGGCAGCAGGAAAAGCTGGTCGCCGCCCCCCCGGTCACCCGTTCCCCGACCGGTCGCCTGCGCTATTCACAGGCTGCTCAGGCGCGGGGGCAGGCACCGGCACCTCCGCCCCGCGGGCCAGGGAAACTGCCGCCCCCACCAGGCCGAGGGCTGCCGCCAGGCGGAATGCCAGCTGCTGGGCCCCCAGAAAGACATCCAGCTGGGCCCTGCCGAGTCGCGCCCCCACTTCCCCCGCCAGGGCCGCCTCTGCCCCTGCGGCCCCGAGGCCGCTGGCCAGCAGGGACGCCGCCAGCGCCGCCCCGATCGCCTGGCCGAAGTTGCGCGCCATCGACAGGAACCCGTTGGCCACGCTGAGGTGCTGCGGAGGAATCGGGTTGAGCGTGGCGCTGTTGTTGGGGGGATGGAAGAGCCCGCCGCCCATGCCCAGCAGCACCAGCGGCCCGATGACGCTGGCGGTGGCCGCATCGGCACCGAGCCAGGACAGCCCCAACAGGCCTGCACTCACGCAGAGCATGCCCGCCGTGCTGAGGGTTCGCGCCCCCACCCAATCCCCCAGGCTGCTCACCGTGAGGCTCGTGGCCGTGAGCACCAGCGAGAGCGGCACGATCAGCACACCCGCCATCACGGGCGAACGCCCCAGCACAAGCTGGGCATACAGCGGCAGCAGGAAGTAGCACGACACCACCGCAACGAAGTAGAAGGCGGCAGCCAGCGAGCCCAGGGTGAAGGCCCGCGAGCGGAACAGGCTGAGGGTGAGCAGCGGTTTCGGCAGGCGGCGCTCCACCAGCACGAACAGCACCAGGGCCGCCATACCGCCCAGCAGGCTCAGCAGGCTGACGGGGTTCGGCCCAGCTCCGGAGAGCTGTTCGATCACCAGGAAGGGAGCACTGGTGGCCACCACCGCCAGCACGGCACCCGTCCAGTCCATGGAGCTGCGGTCGCGGCTGCGGGGTCGGGCCTGGAGAATCCAGAGGCTGAGGATCAGTCCGGCCAGGCTCACCGTGAGGATCACCAGAAACAGGGAACGCCAGCCGAACTGGCCAATCAGCAGGCCGCCGAGCACCAGCCCCGTGACCTGGGCCAGCGCCAGGATCGAGGCATTCACGGCCATGGCCGTGCGCCGCTCCCGCTTCGGGAAGGCGGCGGTGATCTCGGCCATCACGTTGGCCAGCACCAGACCACCACCCACCCCCTGGAGAACGCGGAAGGCGATCAGGGTCTCCACCGTGGGCGCCAACGCACACAGCACGGAGGTCACCACGAGAGCGCCCATGCCGAGCACAACGATGCGGCGCCGTCCCCAGATGTCGGCCAGGCGACCCGCCGGCAGCAGGGTCACCGTGACGGTGAGCAGGTAGGCCACGATCACCCACTTCAGAACCGGCAAGCCCACGCCGAACTCCCGCGCCATCGCCGGCAGGGCGAGCGTGACGATGAACCCATCCATGTACACAACGAAGTTGCCGCATTCCAC
>JBIKUY010000180.1:0-4912 GCA_044347355.1 Prochlorococcaceae cyanobacterium
TGGACCATGAACAACGATGGCTTGATCGTGAGGGTTTAGCTGACTGAGCCTATCGGCGTGTGTACTCCTAGGAGGGCATTGTGCGCCATCAAGAATAGACAGCACTCCATACCTGAAGCATTGGATGCGCGTAAGTCATGCGCCGACGAGGTGTTAGCTCCAGAACAGGAAGATGCAGCAGACGACAAGCTAGATACCATACATTCGCGGTAAGCCGATGGCCGACCTGGATCGACAAGGTTCGGCGCTACCAGCGATCCCTGCTGAACCGGAGACGTACACAATGAACTTCAACAACGCCGCCCAGAGCCTGCCCAGAGACAAGCCATCAGTAAGGACGGGGATCCTGCTCTATTTTGGCTATCTCGCCGTTTTCTTCTCCATCTGGATCATCAATGGAGTCGATTACAACCGGATCGGCGAGAGTGCGGAAACCATCATGCTCTGGTATGCCCTTCCCACCTTGTTCGGATGCGCCTTTCTCGTAGTTGCCATCAGCATCCTGGGTTGGTGGCGCCTGGTTCTGTTCGACCGAACGAAGTCAGGACCCCGATGGGGCTGGATTCTGCCCGTTGCGATGGCCATCGTCATTCTAGTCAATTTCATTGGAATACCGTACGGAAAACTGTCGCCCGAGCTGCTTCTGTGGTCGTCGCTAGGAGCTGTGGGAGTCGGATTCGGCGAAGAGATGATCACACGGGGAAGCATGATCGTGGGATTGAGAAGCCGTTTCAGCGAAGGCAAGGTGTGGCTTCTCAGCTCGTTGCTGTTTTCGGCACTCCATGTTCCCAATGTGCTCTTCGGGTTTCCGCTGTGGGCCATGCCCATCCAGGTGCTGTTGACCTTCATCATGGGAAGCGGCTTCTACGCCATGCGCCGCATGTCCTCAACCCTGGTGCTACCGATGGTTCTCCATGGGCTGTGGGACAGCTCAATGTTTCTGAACGTGGCCGTGGGAAGAGAGTCTTCCGATGCCCAATTCGCAGTGTATCCACTGGCGATCGTCTGCACGGCTGCGGTGCTGCTGAGGAAACGGAAACCCAACCACAAAAGCCAGCCGCCTAGCTGATGTGCCTCACTCCGTTGGTGGCAAGCATCTTCATCGCCTGGGGCCAGGGCAACGGCTAGCGCCCTGATTGCTCTCGCTCCAGACCAGCGTCAGCCAGCAATCCACCCGAAACCGGAGAACCGATGGGCCATCCCAACCTGAAGGCAAAGCTTGACGCCATCTTCCATGCGCACATGAGCGCGGAGCTGGCGGGCGATCTCGACCAGACCTTGGCGACCATGGCGAAAAATCCCCACCTGGTGAACGTACCCATGATGGTGGGCGGCCTGGGTGCTGCCAGCGCTCGGGCGCATGATGTCAACCGCCTGATTGTCGGTTCATTCCGCTCGACGCAACGTTCGAAACAGCATCTTGAACCTACAGTGAAGAACGGCTTCTAGATGAACTGATCGTCTCCTTCCCCCACAGCCACAAGATCGACTGGATACTGCCCGAAGTGGAGCCGGCCGGCAGGTTTGTGGAAGTGGTGCTTGTGGCGCTTGGCGGCATCGAAACGACAAGGTTGCCTACACACCCATCCTGTACGACCAGGCCAATGTGCTGGCGAAGATCAACCTGCTCGATCCAACGGGTCTCCCGTTGACGGGCTCCTGTGCTGCCGCGAAGTTGAGAGATGCCAGCCCCCCTGAACGATTCTTTCAGGAGAGCTGAGCGCAAGCCCGCTACGTCCTTCGTGGCAATGCGCTCGGCGTGCCCGGCCTTCTGATGAGTCCGGATGCCCTGGGCGCGATCTCACCAAAGGCGCTGCTGCGATATCCAGCGACCTCGGCAACTGATGTGATCCACCTGACAAAGCCAAGTTGAAACAGCCGACGAAAGAGCGACACCGAATGACTGTCAACGACAAACATGATGCCTACACGCAGTGCTCATGCCAGAAATGATCGGCGATCGCGAATGTTCGGCCGCAAGGCAGATAGACTGCAAGACTCATCAATGAGCCCATACGCCACCACCAAAGCACACTCGATTGATCCGCCATGAGAACCTGGGTTCGCATCTCTCGCAGATGCCGCAGATTTACCCAAATGGGCTACTGCCAACGCAAAGCCTGTTAAATCCGCAGATGGCCAGCGTGGGATATGAAGACACCAACTAGCATGGCCAAGCTGTGCATCAATCGTAACGCAGAGTTCGACACCCCTGATCAAGACTTCAACTCTCGCGATGCTAGCTGAACTGTCCCGGCGCGCTAGGTTACCAACATGAGGTGCTGTGCATTCATGCTCACATTACTTCAGCTACCTTCATTCGCAACTCAATTCATTGAGAAGTGCGTCGCCCTTGTGGACCACGAGCCTGCTCAGTCGAACTCGCTGAGAGCGCCTGCATGAAGCGGCCCAATCATTTACTCCTGCCCACGTCGCATCCCGGCGCGGCTGAGTTCAAGCATTTCACAGAGGAAAAAACATGCCGGCGGCGCTAACGTCGGCGGTTCGAATGCATCTCGCCATGGGCGGAAATCAGCTCGGCAGGGGGAGTGTCCAGTGAAGACCTTCGCTGAGTTTCGCTCAAGCAAGTTTCCTCCCTACGGCGAGGACGAGCTCATGAATCCAGACCTTTGGGGTAAACGGCTGGCCGAGTACTTTGTGGCCACTCTGCCCGTTCACGGATTGGTAGCAGGTGAGCCTATCGCCGAAGACTGGGGCTGGTATGTCCCGATCAAGGTGAACGGTGCGGCTCTGGCGCTCTGTTGCGGTCATCAATACGGGGATGACGACGAATTCCTGGTCTTTACGGACCCACCTGAACCCGTTACCCGCAAACTCTTCAAGCAGGTCGATGTCACTGCAGAGTTGACGCACCTAGTTCAGGCCGTGGACGCGATCCTTTCGACTGACCCGGCTATTCAGGACCTCTCATGGCGCATGCCGTAGTGCTAAAGAGAAGCTCCGCTAGCGTCATCGCGACCGTATCACAAGCCCATGCAGAGAATGCGCGTCGCTGATCCGCCGCGATAGGCGACACGAACCACCTCCTCCATCGTTCCGCTCATGCAAAATACCTGGACCCTAACGTCCACTGAAGCGGACCCTCCAAAGCACTCACCATGCCACGGCATCGGCTAAGGATCGATACGAGCTGTCGCTGCATTCCGAACCATGTTTCGGCGCGTTGAATGGTCCCATGGTGGTTCTGACTCTGAACCCAGGCTGGAACCTAAGCGATACGGTGATGGATACCCGCCCTCCAGAATCCTATGGGGGAGTGCACATCGCCAGCGTAATCAACCGTGTGCACCGAACCAAGGAGTTGATCGACGGGCTCGACTGGTGGAAGCTGGACGGCCATCCATCAGCAGGAGCTTCAGGACAGTGCAGCCTGTCTGCAGGTGTTCATGGAATGTGGAGTCGACTTTACCACTAAATGCCCAGTGATTGCGTAGCCTCGCAATCCTCCCGATCAGTGGATTGAGCTCAGCACCCAGAAGAGTTTCCGAAAGCCTCTCATGCACGTTCTTGCTAGGGTTTGACATATCAATCGTTTAGCATGAGGAAGTTCTGGGTTCCAGCTCAACCCAAGAAAGCAACTGCGGAAAGCTGGGGCATGTCGCAGCTGGGCCCATGGGTCCTGTTCAGCATGGTTGTGGTTGCGGCAGGCAGTTCTGCTGTCGCCGGTGAGCCAGCGCCCCGGCCCTCCTTTAGTGCGGCCTGGGCTGCCGTTCCCTGCTCCACCTTCAACCTGCCGGCCTCCGTGGCAGCGCAGTCGGACTGCGGCTACGTGACCGTCCCCGAACAGCACGGTGAACCCCGCGGGCGCACCATCCAGCTCGCGGTTGTGCGCACCCGCAGCACCGGAGCAACCCCGGCGGCCGATCCCCTGTTTGTGGAGCAGGGTGGCCCGGGCGACTCCACCATCGCCGACATCACCGCTGGTGGCTTGCCCAACTTCCCCCAGCTCGCGGCCCTGCTCAACACCCGCGATCTGATCTTCGTGGAGGAGCGGGGAACACGCTATTCCAAGCCCTTCCTCTCCTGTCCAGAGCTGAGTACCCACCTGATCGCCGTGGCGAAAGGGCAGAGGAACTACACCGATGCCAGCTGGATCAGGGCCTGCAACACTCGCCTCAAAGCCGAAGGCATCAACCCCAGTGCCTTCAACACCCGTGAGAATGCTGCCGATATCTATGCCGTAGCCGCAGCCCTGGGCTACCCGCAGTTCAACTACTACGGCGTTTCCTACGGCACCTTGCTGGGTCAATACGTGATTGCCCAGGCCCACCAGCACAAGCCCAAACTGCGCAGCGTGATCCTCGATGGCGTGGTGAGGCCCGATCTGGACTTCAACCTGGCTTCGGGTCACACCATCAGCTATGCCCTGCGCAATGTGTTCCGCGCCTGCGCGCAGGATCAGCAGTGCAGCGCGGCCTATCCCAATCTGGAGCAGAGGTTTCTGGCGATCGTGGATCAGCTCAACCGGAAACCCGTGCCGCTCACCCTCACCATTCCCTCCAGCAACCAAACCTTCACCACCCAACTGGATGGCAATGCCTTCATCATGGGTATCGTGCCCTACCTGGCCCGGCCCTATTCTGGTGAAACGGCCCGCGGCAGTTCCCTGCCCAAGTTCATCCAGGCAGCCAGCCAGGGAAACTTTGCCTGGGTAGCCAAATCCCTCTCCGATCTGGAACCCAAGGGGGCCAAAGAGATGTATCACACCGTGTTGTGCGCCCGGGCCCAATCCATTCAGCTCAAGCCCAACCAGGCCCTGCCCCTGCCCTATCCCCAGCTGGTGCCCCTGGGGATCCGCGAAGCCGAAGCGGTGTCGAATGCCTGTGCCGTTCTCCAGGTTGAGCAGAAACCACCCTTTGTGGTCACCAACCCCCAGATCCCCACCCTGCTG
>JBIKUY010000074.1:0-7593 GCA_044347355.1 Prochlorococcaceae cyanobacterium
CGTCACGCCCCCTCCCTATGGAGATGCCCTGGCCCGGTCGTTCACAACCGCCTATGGGTTCACCTTCCCCGGCGTGGGGCATGGGGCGCTGTTTACCCCCAAGAACACGGCGGCGGCGGCCTGTGTCACCACCATCGCCACCGACTTCCTGGCCAACCCGAAGCAAGCGCCCGACAGCCGCTGCCTGAGCCAGATCCAACCAACCTTCGTGGTGGAGTAATCAACCGCTTTCAGGCTGGGGATGGCCGCCAGAGCGGCTCACGTCTCATCCGATCCGCCGGCGGGAATCAGCTTGATCTGCTTGCGCCCCAGCTTGCCCCACCCCCTTACACCGGCAGCCCCGAAGCTGAGGCGTTTGCCGCCATCTTTCCAGGCGCTCAGACAGCCGCGGTGAATACCAAGTTCCGGGCAGGAGACATCATCCAGATCCTTCAGCTTGGCGAGCAGATCTGATCCAGTGAGCATCCTTTTTCGTGCGGTTTAACCATTCTCACAGCGCTACAGATCACACCAGCCCATCCCAACCGACTTCACGGAGTGGGAGCCCTCCAAGCAGCCGCATCAGGGCGAACGGGTGGCCGATGGAGCCAGCAACTCCACGTGCTCCTGTTCGTGCGGATCGTTGCGGGCCACGATGGCGATGGCCGGCTCCGTGGTGCTGAGATTGATCGGCTGGTGCGGCACCCCCGGCGGGATGAACAGAAAATCACCGCTGCGGTTCACCACCCGCCGCTCCAGCCTCTCGCCGTAGCGGGTTTCCACCGTGCCCTGCAACAGATAGATAGCCGACTCGGAGCCCACGTGGCGATGGGGTTCGGCTCGGCCACCGGGCGGAATGATCACCCGATTCATCGACAGCCCCCGGGCGCCGCTGTTGGTGCCGGAGATGCCCACAAACTGGCGCAGGCCCTGGCGGGTGGCCGTGGTGCCCTGCGGACGCACGGTCACGATGGTGCGGCCGTCCGGGGTGCCGATCACCTCCACGCCGCCGGGAGCCGTGCCGCCGGGAGCCGTGCCACCGGGAATCGTGCCGCCGGGAATCGTGCCGCCGGGATCCGCGATCTGGGCCCGCAGCACAGCGGCCGAGGCGATCACACCAAGGCAGGCCCCCAGGCCGAGCAGGCAGGCCTGGGCACGCTGCAGGTTGCTTTGAGGCATCGGTACGACCCAGCTTGAACAGGCTAGACACGGCGGCTAGAGACGCCCACTCAGCCCGCCAGCCCCAGCTCCCGCTCCATGCCCTCCAGCACCACGTCGGTGACCAGCTGGATGCGATAGCGGCAGTGCTGGGTGGTGGAGCAGTCGAAGCTGCCGTGCTCCCAATACTTGTTGCTGCCGGCACCGCCGCCGCAGACGCCGAAATACTCGCAGCTGCAACGGCAGCGCTCCACGCCGGCGCTGATCTCCGCCGCCACCCGCTGGAACTTGGCCGTGGCGGCCATCGCCTCCAAGCTGCTGCTGCGCACGTTGCCGAAGCTGAAATCGCCATACTCCGCCGTGGTCACCGACAACAGCTCGGGATCGAAGGTGGAGGTGTTGCCCGCCGCATCCACGTTCACGATCACGAACGGGGTGTTCATGTCGGTGGCAGCCAGGCGGGCGCCGCTGCAGGCCAGGCTGGCCACCCCATCGAATTCGCGGATGCGCAGGCGATCGGGCTGCTCGCGGCTGCACCGCCAGATCGCCGCCATGAAAGCGCGGTAGCGCTCCTCCAGCTCCAGCCGCGCCGCGCCGGTGGCATCAAGGCTGGAGTGGGCGTTGGCCCCCTCGGTTTCCTCCATGTTGAAGCCCACGTCGCCGATGCCGTGCTCCAGGAAGAAGTCGGCCATCGCCTCGGCGTGGTGCAGCGATTCGGCGGTGAGCACGCAGATCACCTGGAAGGGAATCTCGCGCCGCTGCAGCCAACCGATGCCCCGCATCACGGCGGCATGGGTGGGCAGACCGGTGCGGGTGACCCGGTGGGCGTCGTGAAGGAAGGCCGGGCCGTCCATGCTCACGCCCACATGGATGCCGTTACGCCCGAAGCAGTCGCACCAGGCGGCATCGATCGTGGTGGCGTTGGTCTGCAGCGACTGCACGATCGTGCTGGGCGGCAGGCCGCGGCGTGCCAGCAGGGCCTGGATGCGGGCCGTGGCCTCGTCGTAGAAGGCGATCGGCATGGTGAGCGGCTCGCCCGCATGCCACAGCAGGGTGAAGCCGCCCTCGAACCAGGGACTGTCCAACACCCGCTCCACGGCCGCCTCGAGCACCTCAAAACCAATGCGGCTGCGGTTGCCCCGGTCGGGCAAGTAGCAGTAGTCACAGTCGAGGTTGCAGAAGGGGGTGGGCTGCACCACCAGTAGCCGCACCGGGCCGTAGGCCTCAGCCCCCATCACCAGGCGTTGCGGAAGCCACCGTTGCGGAAACCGCCGTTATGGAAGCCACCATTGCGGAAGCCACCGTTATGGAAGCCACCGTTGCGGAAGCCGCCGTTATAGAAACCGCCGTTGCGGAAGCCACCGTTCACCCAGCCCGCTGCCGGGGCATTCACGAACACGTAGGAGAGGGCATCGTCCGGCACGGCTTCTGCGCCGTCAGTCGTGTCGGCGGCCAGGGGTTCAAGCTCGCGCACAGCCTCACCAATCCGCTGCATCCGCTCCTCGAGGCTGAGGCTCTGAGCTGGGGGCTGGGGCTGCTGCTGACTCGCGGCCAGGGCCAGGGCGGCCGCGCCATCGAGCGGCAGGGTGAGCAGAAACAGCAGGCCGAATAGCCGGGAGCGGGAGAAGAACGCCATGGCAGAGAACCGAGGAAGACGAGACCGGAGCAAAAAAAGGAATGGAGGAGGCGGGGCCGGGTTCAGGGAGCTGGAGCGGCTGCGGGCACGATGCGGATGGTCTCCACGCCAATCAGCACCCCCCCGAACATCAGCTGAAGGCGGGGCTGGGGAATGCCAATGGCACTGTCCGGGCCGAGGATGCGGTTCACCGCTGTCACGGTCTTCGGATCACCATCGAGGTAATTCTGGAGCATTCGGGCGATCGCCAGGTTCACCTGATGGCGGTAGGCGGAAGCGTTCTGGGGCACCAGGCAGGCCACGCCATACACCTCATAGGGCAGCTCTGGCGTGAGGATGAACCCCTGCGCTCCCCGGCCCTGCACCAGGCCGGTGAGCACGATCGAATCGCCCATCACGCCCTCCACCTTGCCGGCCTGCAAGGCGGAGACCGCCGCCGACGGACTGTCGAACAGCACCGGCCGCGCCTTGGGTTGCAGGCCCTGCAGTTCACCATCGGCAACCGATCCCCGCACCACGCCGATCGAACGGCCGGCCAGTCCCTCGGGAGAGCCGTCGAAACGACCCGCCGGTGCGAGCAACCGCAGCCCGGAGAAGCCGATGGACAGCGAGTGATCGATGCGCATGTCCTGCTCCCAGCTGAACGGGAAGCCACAGGCCAGATCGGCCTTGCCGGAGCTGAGGGCCTGAATCGGGCTGGAACCAGCCGGCACTGGCTGGAAGCGCACCTTCACCGGACGGCCCACGGCCCGGCTCAGCTCAGCGGCGATGCGCTCGGCCACAAAGATGGCGTAGCCCTCGGGCTGGCGGCCAGGCTGGGCGCTGAGCAGGGGCGGAAGATCGCCATAGCCGCTCAGCACCAGCTCACCGCTGCGGGCGATCCGCTCCATCACATCGGCAGCACTGGCTGGCACAGCGGTGGCGCAAAGCACCAAGCCGGCGGCACAGGCTTTGGCGATTCGGGTGGCGATCCGGGCGGCGGGCCTGGAATGGCCGAAACGGAACACGGCGGAGCGATTCGGGTGAATGGCAGCAGTCTGATGAGCTGATCACCGCCCGTCGAGTGAGGCAGCGCAATCCGTTACCCCTGGCGCCCGCCGCCTACACCCAGCCCGGCTCGAAGCGCATGCTCAGATCCAGCCAGACCGAGCGGGTGACCGGCGCACTGGTGGAGATCAGATCCACCCCGCAGGCCGCCACGGCTGCCAGACCGTCGGGCTGCACCCCCGAGGCCTCCAGCACTAGGGACGCACCGCCGGCCAGCTGGCGCAGCCGCGGTACCAGCGCCGCCAGCTCCACCGGGGTGAATTCATCGAGCAGCAGCCCATCAGCACCAGCCCGCACCGCCGCCTCGGCCTCCGCGGCGGTCTCCGCCTCCACGATCACGCGCGCCGGCCAGGGGGCGGCGGCCCGCACCGCCGCGATCGCCGGCCCCACCCCGCCGCTCCAGGCCAAGTGATTCTCCTTGAGCATGGCGGCATCATCGAGACCAAGGCGGTGGTTGAGGCCGCCGCCGCAGCGCACGGCATATTTCTCCAGCACCCGCAGGCCGGGGGTGGTCTTGCGGGTATCGGCCAGGCGCACACCGGTGCCCTCCAGCTCCGCCACCAAAGCGGCGGTGGCGGTGGCCACACCGCTCAGCCGCATCGCCAGATTCAGGGCCGTGCGCTCGGCGGCCACCAGCGCTGTGGCGGCACCCTCCAGCTCCAGCAGCCGCTGGCCGGCGCACACGGGCTCACCATCAGCCACCAGCAACCGCACCTGCACCGCCGGATCCAGGAGACGAAACAGGGGCTCCACAAGCACACCGCCGCAAAACACCCCGTCGGCCTTGCACAGCCAGTGGGCCCGGGCCATGCGGCCCGCCAATGCCGCAGCGGTGAGATCACCCCGGCCCAGATCTTCTGCTAGCCACTGCTCCAGCTGGCGCAGCAGCGGCGGGGTGAGCGGCAGCAGCGCGGCGGGGAAGGGGGCTGCCATCAGAGCCAGTACCCGGGCGGGAGCGGGGCGTCGTCCAGGGCTGGCCAGGCACCAAAGCCGCTGAGGGTGGCACCGATCAGCTCCAGAAGGCTGCGCGGCTGTTCAAGCTCCTGCCGGGCCGCCCACTCCGCTTCTTCCACCTCGCTCTCCGGCAGGGCGAGGGCCTCAAGCAGCAGGCGATAGGCCCCCTTCTCGTGAGGATTGATCGCCGCCGCGTCCCCGGCACGCCGGTTGATGCTCACCATCTGCAGGGCAAGCTTCACCGCCAGCTGCCGCTGGTCGCTCCCCTCGAGGGCTGCCACCAGCGGCGCCAGCTCTGCGGCTGAGGGCGGCTCGGTCGCCAACACGGTCGCCATCTCGGAGGCAGTGGCCGCAGCAGCATTGCCGGTATCGGCCGGCAGCAAGCGCTGCACGAGTTTCTCCAGCAGCTCGCGTTCCTCGACGGCGAAGTCACCATCGGCCCAGGCCACCCAGCAGACGATGCGCAGCAGGGCCCGCTGGGAGGGATTGAGGCTGGCAAGGGGAGAGGTCGGGGTGGGGTCGCTGGACATCGATATGGGACGGCGCGCCCCAGCAGCAGGCTCCCATTGTGGGCGCACCTGAATGCGAGCCTGAGGTCCTGCCATCGAGTCTGCTGATGCCCCAACCGCGCTGGTGGACCACGGGCGACCTGGACGGCTTTCTGGGTCTGGGACTCAACAACCTGATCCAGATCCTGCTGGTGATGGTCCTCTGCCGGGGCGTGCTCGGCTACCCCGACAGCCTGGTGTTCGGCACGATCCTGCCGGCCCTGGGCGTGAGCCTGGTGGTGGGCAACGGCGCCTATGCCCGCCAGGCCTTCGCCCTGGCCAGGCAGGAGGGCCGCGACGACCGCACCGCCCTGCCGTACGGCATCAACACGGTGAGCCTGTTCGCCTTCGTGTTCCTGGTGATGCTGCCGGTGAAGCTCACCGCCCTGGGCCGGGGGCTGGGCGAGGCCGAGGCCGTGACCCTCTCCTGGCAGGCGGGGCTGATCGCCTGCCTGGGCTCGGGCCTGATCGAGACGGCCGGGGCCTTCGTGGCCGCACCCCTGCGGCGCTGGCTGCCCCGGGCGGCCCTGCTCTCCACCCTGGCCGGGATCGCCCTGGGCTACATCGCCCTGGGCTTCCTGCTGCGCACCTACGCCCAGCCGGTGGTGGGGCTGGCGGTGCTGGCGGTGATCCTGGTGGGCTACTACGCGCCGGTGCGCTGGCCCCTGCCGGCCGGCCTGGTGGCGGTGCTGCTGGGCATGGTGCTGGCCTGGGCCACGGGCCTCACCAGCCTGGATCCGCAGCGCTGGCAGGCCAACACCGCCCTGATCGGCCTGCAGCTGCCCCAACTCCAGCTGGGTGCCCTGTGGCAGGCCCGCGGCCAGCTGCTGCCCTGGCTGGGGGTGATCGTGCCGATGGGCCTGTTCAACGTGATCGGCTCCCTCCAGAACTTGGAGAGTGCCGAGGTGGCGGGCGATCGCTATCCAGAACGCAGCTCGCTGCTGATCAACGGCATCGGCACCCTGGCCGCCGCCAGCCTGGGCTCCTGCTTCCCCACCACGATCTACATCGGCCATGCCGGCTGCAAGGCGATGGGGGCCCGGATCGGCTACTCCTGGCTCAACGGCCTGGTGATGGGGGCCGCCTGCCTGCTGGGGCTGTTCGGGGTGATCGGCCAGCTGGTGCCGATCGAAGCCGGCATGGCGATCGTGCTCTACATCGGCCTGGTGATCGCCGCCCAGGCCTTCCAGGCCACCCCCCGCCAGCACGCCCCGGCGGTGGCGCTGGGGATGCTGCCGGGGCTGGCGGGCTGGGGGGCTCTGCTGCTCAAGGCCGGGCTGCGGGCCGGCGGCAGCGGCACCGAGGCCAATCCCTTCGGGCCGGCGCTGCTGCCATCCCTGGCCCAGGCCGACGTGTGGGCCGCCGGGGCCTTTGCCCTCGAGCAGGGTCAGATCGTGGCGGCGATGCTGCTGGCCAGCATGCTCGTGTATCTGATCGAGGCCCGGCTGCTGGCGGCGGCGGCCTGCGCCGGGGTGGCCGCCGTGTTGGCCTGGTTCGGCGTGATCCACGCCTGGCAGTTCACCAGCTCCGACACCGTGGTGCACCTGGGCTGGGGCGTGGGCGGTCGCTGGGCCCTCGGCTACGGCGCCATGGCCCTGGTGTTCCTGGCCGCCCGGGGCACGATTCGCCCCCAACCCTGAACCTCCCCGGCCGGCAGCGGGCCCTACTTGCCGATGCAGAAGCGGGAGAACACCCGGTCGAGCACCGCCTCGCTCACCTCCTCACCGGTGATCTCCCCCAGGGCGCGCACGGCGGCCCGCAAGTCGATCGTCCAGAAATCCCAGGGCAGCTGCTGCTCGGCCGCCGCCAGCACCTGGCCCAGGCTCAGGGCCGCCGCCGCCGCCAGATCGCGCTGGCGGCTGTTGAGCGCCACCTCCAGACCTTCGACCGGCCCAGCACCGCAGGTGTGCAGCAGCGCCGCCACCAGGGGCTCGCGCCCGTCCCCGGTGAGAGCCGAGACCCGCACGTCCGCGGGCAGTTCTCGTTTTTCCCCCGGCGGCACCGCCCCGGTCGGCAGCCCCGCCGCATCGGCCTTGTTGCCCACCACCAGCAGGGGGGCGCCGGCGGGCACCAGCTGGTGCAAAGCCTCGTCGTCGGCCGTCCAGCCGGCGCTGAGATCAAACAGCAGCAACACCACATCAGCGGCGGCCAGCGCCTCGCGGCTGCGGGCGATGCCCAGCTGCTCCACCCGGTCGCTCGTTGGGCGGATACCGGCGGTATCCAGCAGGGTGAGCGGCACCCCATCGAGCACCAGTTCGCTCTCCAGCAGAT
>JBIKUY010000303.1:0-3279 GCA_044347355.1 Prochlorococcaceae cyanobacterium
GGGGGCTGGCACCGGGGGCAACAGCCAGTCGAGGGGTGCGAGCCAGGGCCATGGTGGGGCGGGACTGCTGAGCTGGAAGGCCATGGCAGGGGGAGGCATCGTGCCCTCAGGATTGCCCCCCTTAGAGCGCCCTCAGCATGGCCACCAGCGTGCGGTGGGCGTCCTCGCTGTCGCTGAGGCTGTGGTCGAAGGCCACCTGCACCCGCTCACCATCCACCTCAAGCTCCATGGCCTCCGGCCCGATCGCCAGCATGCGGGCCTGCTGGGCGGCTGCTTTGGCCCCGTAATGGCGGGCATAGGACAGCACGGCCTCGGGGTGATCGTCGTTCATGTGGCGACAGATCCGATCGCTCACGGCGGTGGTGAGGGGGTCGGCGGCCATGGCTTTGGGGACGAACGGATCAAGGGATTCTGGGATGGGCTTCAGCTGCCTGCGACCCGCAACCACAGCAACCAGCCCAGCCGGACGGCACTGAATGCCACGTAGCCGGCCAGTACCACGAACAGGGCCATGGAGAGCCAGCTGCGGAATTGATCATTCATGGTTTGGGCAGTGCGGTTGCGGCCAGTTTGGTCATGCCCAGGGCTGCGCTCAAGCCCGGGCGGTTGAGCACCGGCAGGCCCAGATGCTCGGCGCGGATCTGTCTCCACTGAGGGTTCACCGCGCCTCCGCCTACGCTGATTACCCGTTCCACGGTCGGTGCTCCGAGGGCCTGAAGGCGCTGCCAACCTGCTTTTTCGATCCTGGCCAGGCCCTCCAATAGGCCTTGCAGGTACAGCGCGTCGCTCACGGGTCGCGGCTCCAGCACGGGCTCCAGGTTGGGGTCGTCGACAGGGAACCGTTCTCCTCGGCTGGGCAGGGGGAGCAGCTGCAGGCCACTACTGCGCTTGGGGTCGATCTGCCGGCTCAGTTCCACCAGCTGGGTGTCGCTGAAGAAGCGCCGCAGCATGCCGGCTCCCGCGTTAGACGCGCCGCCCACCAGCCAGCGCCCAGCCAACCGGTGGCAGCTCACCCCGGGGCCGGCAATCGGCCGCGGGCTCCATTGCTTGAGCACCAGTGTGGTGCCCAGCACGGCAACACCGTCCCGTTCGCCTGGATCTGCCGCAAGCACTGCCGCGTTGGCATCGGTGCTGCCCGCCACCACCTGGCAGGCGGTGGGTAAACCCAGTTGCTCTGCTGCGCTGGGGTGCAACTGGCCGAGGGTTTCACCGCTGGTCCGGATGGTGGGCAGGGACCCACTCCAGGGCTGCCCGCCGATGGATCCACTCCAGTTGCGTTGGTGCAGATCCCAGCCCAGGCGGAGGTTGTTGCCCTCCTCGCCCCAGCGCCAATCGCCCAGCAGCCAGCCCATCAGCCAGTCGGCTTGATGGCGCAGCAGCCAGGAACCCTGCAGGCCGGCCTCTGCGCTGGCCTCCAGCAGCATGAGGGCCCTGGCCAGGCTGCCGCTCGCACTGGCTGCCGGGCCGTTACCGGCGATAGCCTTGGCGGCCGCTGTCTGCACCAGGCAGGCCTGGTGGTAGGGAACGGCCTGGTCCAGGGGAGCGGGAGCCAGCGTCCCATCTGGGCGACAGAGCAGCAGAGTGCCGGAGGTGCCGTCGAGGGCGATGGCACCCACGCGCTCCCGTAGCTCAGGAGCCAATTGGCGTGTGAGACCGATCAGGCCTTCCCTCCAGCCCAGGGGTGCAGTGAACGGCCGAGGGTAAGGACTCCCCCAGGTCCCGATCGGCACTCCCGCTTGGTTGGCCAGGGCGATCCTTACCCCGCTGCTGCCCAGATCCACCCCCAGGGCCAGGGGAGCAGGGGGGGGCATTGCGCCGGTGTCAGGCCGCGATTCGACTTGCGGTGGCCTGTTTGAGGGTGGCGGCGATGGCTGTCACGCTTTCCCAAGGCAGGTTGAGGTCGCTGCGGCCAAAGTGGCCGTAGGCGGCGACGTCCTGATAGAAGCGACCGCCCCGCTGCTGGGGAAGCTGGCGCAGGCCGAAGGTCTCGATGATCGCGCCGGGGCGCAGGTCGAAGTGCTCCTGCACCAAGGCGGTGAGATCGGCGTCGGCAAGGGCACCGGTGCCGAAGCTCTCCACAAGGATGCTCACCGGCCGGGCCACACCGATCGCATAGCTCAGCTGGACTTCAGCCTTGTTCGCCAGGCCGGCGGCCACAAGGGCCTTTGCCACGTAGCGGGCGGCATAGGCGGCGGAGCGGTCCACCTTGGTGGGGTCCTTGCCGGAGAAGGCGCCGCCGCCGTGGCGGGCGTAGCCGCCATAGGTATCCACGATGATTTTGCGGCCGGTAAGACCGGCGTCGCCCTGGGGACCGCCCACCACGAATTTGCCGGTTGGGTTCACCAAGAATCGAGTGGTCTCCTTGCTGGGCTTCAGGTTCAGATCGCTGGTGGCGGGCTCCACCACATGAGTCCACAGGTCGGCGGCGATGCGCTCGCGCAGGGCTTTTTCTTCCGAGAGTTCGGTGCCATCCGGCAGGGCGATCTCGGCGGTGTGCTGGGTAGAGATCAGGATCGTGTCGATCGCCACAGGCACGTCGTCCTCGTAGACGACGCTCACCTGGGTTTTGCCATCGGGCAACAGATAGCCGAGTGTGCCACTGTGGCGCACTTCGGCCAGGCGCCGAGCCAGCCGGTGGGCCAGGCTGATCGGTAGCGGCATCAGCTCCGGAGTTTCATTGCAGGCGTAGCCGAACATGATTCCCTGGTCGCCTGCTCCGATCAGGTCGAGGGGATCGCCGTCGTGGTCGTCAGCCTCGTTCACCCCCTGGGCGATGTCGGGGGATTGCTGATCAAGGGCCACCAGCACCGCGCAGCTGTTGGCATCGAAGCCGCCGGCGCGGGCCCCGCGGTAGCCGATCCGCTCGATCACGCCCCTCACCAGGGTGTTGAAGTCAACTCGGGCGTTGGTAGTGACTTCGCCGGTGATCAGACAGAGACCAGTGTTCACCACGGTTTCGCAGGCCACCCGTGATGCCGAATCCTGGGCCAGAAGGGCATCGAGAACCGCATCGCTCACCTGATCGCAGATCTTGTCGGGATGGCCCTCGGTCACCGACTCGGAGGTGAAGACGTAACGGCGACCCATCAGCAACCTTCCTGGTTCATTGGTGTCACCATATCCCGAACCGAAAGCACAGCCTGGTTATCCCCGACTGTGCCGCTCGGGATTTCAATGGAGCTTCGGCTGGCGCCTCTTCAGGTCTCCAGGTTCAGCTCACTCCAATCGTGCAGCAGGGGAAAGCTGGGATCGAGCGGCGGCCGGCGGCGCCAAGCGGCG
>JBIKUY010000224.1:0-4159 GCA_044347355.1 Prochlorococcaceae cyanobacterium
CGTGCTGAGCCTCGCTGGCCCCCTCGATCCCCATCTGCCCCACAGCCAGGCCATCGAGAAGGTGATCGCTACCAGTCCGCTGGCCCAGCTGCCGCAAGGTGCCGATGAAGCCAGTCTGCCGCCACTCCAGGTCCGTCCTGGGGAGCATCGCCTGGCTTTGCCCCGTCTGGAATCGGCCCGGCTCTTGATGCTCTGGGCCCTGCCCCCCGCCCACGACCTGCAGCAGGTGATGGGCGCCGATCTGCTCACCAGCCTGCTGGCGGAAGGGCGCCGCAGCCGCCTGGTGGACCGTTTACGGGAACAGCAGCGGCTGGTGGAGAGCATCGACCTGGACCTGCACGTGCTCGAGTGCGGCAGCATGGCCCTGCTGGAGGCCATCGGCGACCCAGAGGACCTGCCCACGATCCGTCGTGAGGTAGAGACGGTGCTGCGGGAGGTGGCCGAGGCGCCAATCCCGGCGGCGGAATGGCAGCGCACCCAGCGGCTGGTGGCCAACGGCTACCGCTTCGCGCTGGAGTCGGCTGGAGGGGTGGCTGCTGCCCTGGCGAGTAACCAGCTGTGGCACCACCCGTGGACCCTCGACGAACCACTGCAGGTCCTGGAGAACTGGAACAGTGAGGCCCTGCAGCGCCAGTGCCTGCCCTGGCTGTCCCCGGTGCGAGCCTGCGTGCTGGAGGCGGTGCCGGCATGACCAGCCCCTGGACCACGACCACCCTGCCCGGGGGCCTGCCCCTGGTGGTCAAGCATCGGCCTAGCGCCGGCCTGCTGGCTGCCCGGCTCTGGCTGCGCGGCGGCAGCAGCCAGGACCCCCAGGGGCAGCGGGGTGCCCTGCAGCTGCTGGCCGGCGCCATGACCCGCGGGGCCGGGGAGCTGGACGCCGACGGCCTGGCGGAACTGGTGGAAGGCCGCGGTGCGGCTCTGCGAGCTGAGGCTGGGGAAGACGCACTGGTGATCAGCCTCAAGTGCGCCAGCGCCGACGGCGCCGACCTGCTGCCGCTGCTGACGCTGATGGTGACCACCCCCGCCCTGTTGCCGGCCCAGGTGGAACTGGAACGGGACCTCAACCTGCAGAACCTGCAGCGCCAGCAGGAAGATCCCTTCCAGCTAGCCCACGACCGGCTGCGCCAACAGCTCTATGGCCAGGGGCCCTATGGACACGATCCGCTCGGGGTGGCTGAGGAGCTGGAGCGCCTGGGGCCCGCCCAACTACAGCCCCTGGTGGCCCAGCTGGGGGCCCAGGGCGCCCAGCTTGTGCTCTGCGGCGATCTAGACGATGCCCTGCTGGCGCCCCTGCAGGCCACGTTGAACGACCTGCCGCTGCGCACCAGGGCAACGCAGCGCCAGCCGGGCCCAGCCGCTGAGCCGGGCGAGCCGCTGGGGCTGCAGGAGCAGGACACCGAGCAATTGGTGCTGATGCTGGGCTGCGCCACCGTGCCCCTGGGCCACGACGATGCCCTCGCGCTGCGGCTGCTGCAGGCCCACCTAGGGATGGGGATGTCCAGCCGGCTGTTCGTGCTTCTGCGGGAGGAACGGGGCCTGGCTTACGACGTGGGGGTGCACATGCCGGCGCGCTGCGGTGCCACGCCCTTCGTTTGGCACCTCTCCACCTCGGCCGAGCGGGCCGAAGAGGCCTGCAGCTGCGTGTTGGAGGAATGGCAGCGGCTGCTGCAGGAGCCCCTCAGCGAGCAGGAGCTCAACCTGGCCCGGGCCAAGTTCCGCGGACAGGACGCCATGGGCCGGCAGACCTGCGGCCAGCTGGCGGATCGCCAGGCCCTGGTGCTCGGCTATGGCCTCGGTGAAGGGTATGTGCAGGAGTGTTTAGAGCGGGCGGAGCAGCTGCAGCCCCAGCAGCTGCTCGAGGCTGCCCAGCGCTGGCTAGCCAGGCCTCACCTGAGCCTGTGCGGCCCGGCAGCGGCCCTCAGCTCGGCTGAGCGTGCCTGGATGGAGCGGCAGGGGATGGCGGGAGCCTCAGTCTGAAACGGGGGTGCAGGCGACAGCGGCCAGCAGGAAGGTGCCGCTCCGGAAGCGCACCGCTAGCTGGCCCAGGGCCCGCTGCTCCACCACCTGACCAACCTCATCGACGCCGATGAGATCCGGAGGCCTCAACATCGGCATCGGGTCGGCAGTTTTCAGATAGGAGGGTCGCTGCAGCAAACGCACCACTGTGCCCACGGGCCAGGAGGCACCTGGATCAGTGGGCGGGCCATCTGTGGGCGGGGCCGTGGTGGGCAGGGCAGTGGTGGGCAGGGCGGAGGATGCGGCGGCCGGCTGCTCGGGGTGGATGGCTGGCGAATCAGGCTGCACGGAACGGTAACGATGGCGCAAGTGGTGCGTCAGGCTAAAAGACATTCCAGGGGTGGCCGTTGCGACCCCAGGGGGCAGACTGGCGACAGCTTGAAGCTGGGTTGTTGCGGGCGCTAGCCAATTGGAGTGGAGCCCTCGCCGGGCTGATGCTGATCCTTGTCGGAGGCCTGATTCAGGCTGCGGTGCCCTGGCCCAACGGCAGCGGCCACTGGGACCTCGCTCCCCTGCCGGTCACCCTTCAGGTGCCGGCCCTGCTGCTCACCGGCCTGGTGTGCGGACCGCGCAGTGCGCTATTGGCGGCGGTGGGATATCTGAGTCTTGGCCTCTTTCAGCTGCCGGTGTTTCACGGCGGTGGTGGCAGTTCCTACCTGCTGGATCCAGGCTTCGGCTATCTGGCCGGTTTCCTTCCAGCTGGTTGGCTGGTGGGGAAGCTGGCCCGTCAGCCGGGCATGAACGACCCACTCAACCTGGCTGGCAGTGCCTTGATCGGCCTTGTGGTGATCCAGCTCTGCGGGCTGATCAATCTGGTGCTGGGCAGCCTGGCTGGCCGCTGGAGCCTTCCATTCGGCCAGCTGGCCCTCCGCTACAGCCTGGCTCCCCTACCTTCTCTTCTGCTACTCTGCTGCGCCGTAGCTGCCTTGGCAGCGGGTCTGCGGCGGCTGCTGTTTGTGCAACCCTGAGGGGCTGCCATGTCCTATCGCCCCGTGATGACTGCCCCCGCCAGTGCCAGGGCCGTGAGGCGACGGGTTTGTTTCGCCACGGCCGCGCTGGTGGTGCTGGCCGACCAACTCACCAAAATCTGGGCTGCCCAGGTCCTGCAGGGCGCTGGCATGAGGCCCCTGATCCCAGGCCTGATCGACCTCTACTACACCACCAACACCGGCGCGGCCTTCAGCCTGTTCGCCGGGTCCACCAGGGTGCTGGGAGCGGTGAGCCTGCTAGTGGCGATGGCCGTGGCCTGGTGGATCCTCAGCAAAGGCCGCCGCGGTCTGCCCCTGAGCAGGGCGCTGGCCCTGGGCTTTCTGCTGGGCGGCGCCATCGGCAACGGCATCGATCGCTGGCGGCTGGGCGCGGTGATTGATTTTCTGGCCCTTGTGCCGGTGAACTTCCCAGTGTTCAACCTGGCGGACGTGGCCATCAATCTGGCGGTGGTGGGCTTTCTGGTGGACCTGCTCCAGGAGCAGCGGTCAAGCGATGACTGAGGCGAGGCTGCTGCTGCACCTGCCGGGGGAGGAATCGCGCCGAGTTGAGTTGCACAGCGGCGCCTACCGGCTGGGGCGAGACAGCGACTGTGAGATCTGCGTGCCCCATCCCACCGTGAGCCGGCAGCACGGCCTGCTGGAGCAGCGTGGGCGCCACTGGCTGCTGGTGGATCACGGCTCCACCAACGGCCTGTGGTGGAACGGGCGACGGGTGAAGGAGCTACTGCTCAACGAAGGCGACACAGTGCGCTTCGGGCCCAGCCATCTGGACGGGGTGCCTGAACTGCAGTTCCACAGCCACCAGCGCACCCGACTGGAGAAGATCGCAAAGGTAACCAGCCTGGGCCTGGCTGCGCTGGCTGCTCTTGGCATGGCCACCCTGACCCTTGGGGTTCTGCAGCTGCCGATTCGCGGCAGCCTGGCGCCGGTGCGAGGTCCGCTGGCCCTCTACGACCGCGATGGCCGGCCGATCGTGAGCGCCGAGGGCAAGCGGCACCGGGAGTTAGCCAGCCTGAACGCTTATCCCAAGGTGCTGGTCCAGGCGTTGCTGGCCAGTGAGGACAGCCGCTTCTGGTGGCATCCAGGGGTGGACCCGATCGGCACGGCCCGCGCCCTGGTGACCAACCTGCTGGGCGGGCGGGTGCTGGAGGGAG
>JBIKUY010000308.1:0-3207 GCA_044347355.1 Prochlorococcaceae cyanobacterium
TGCGGGAGCTGGGCTGGCTGGACCGGGTTCTGGTGCTGGATTTGGGCTGTGCTGTGGCGCCGGCGGTGCCGCATCTGCGCCTGCCTGCTGGCGAGAGTGCCGGTGCGGCCCGCTGCCTCAGCTCCGGCCAGGCCATGGCTTCCGGAAGGGTGGAGGCCCTGCTGCGCCGCGGCCAGGCCTGGGGCGAGCGGTTGCCCCAGGCCGAACCGCTGGTGTTGGCTGAGTGTGTGCCCGGGGGCACCACCACGGCCCTGGCGGTGCTGCGGGGGCTGGGCTTGCCTGCCGACGGTCTGGTGAGCGGCAGCCTGCGCACCAGTGCCCACGAGCTCAAGGCCGGGCTGGTGGACCGGGGGCTGGCGGCGGCAGGCCTGCCAGCGGCCGGCGGTTGCCCGCGACAGGTGCTGGCGGCGCTGGGTGATCCAATGCAGGCCCTGGCGGCCGGGCTGGTGCTGGGGGCGGCTGTGCGCGGGGTGCCGCTGCTGCTGGCGGGGGGGAGCCAGATGGCGGCGGTGCTGGCCCTGGCCTTGGCCCTGGCCCCGCCCTCCGCCCGTTCCGCTCTGTCCGCTGCGACAACCATCGCCACCACGGCCTGGGTGGCCCGGGAAGCCGACAGCGACCTGGAACGCCTGCTGTCCCTGATCGGCCGGCGCTGGCAAGTGCGGCCCCGGCTGGAGGTGGCCGGGCTGCGCTTCGACCAGTGCTCCAGCCCTGCCCTGCGCGACTACGAGTGCGGTTACGTCAAGGAGGGTGTTGGGGCCGGGGGGCTGGCCTGGCTGTGGCAGCGCTGCAGCCGGGATCCGCTGGAGCTGGCCCAGGCCTGTGATCGTGCCTGCGCGCTGCTTCAGGCTGAGCATCAGTCCGGGCAGGGGCCAGTGCCTAGGGTCGTTTGATGATCCGCTCCGCTCCGCTCCTGCGCCGGCGCCAGTTGCTGCAGCTGGGCTTGGGTGCCTCCGCGCTGCTGGCCCTGCCAGCGGGGCTAACGGGTTGCCGGGTGGGCCGGGCCGACGAGCTGCTGCTGGTGGGCGGCGAGCTGCCCGTTGCCTGGTTGCGGCAGCTGCCATCCACCTGGCGGGGCCGCCCGCTTGCCGATGCCGCCACGCTGGTGACACGGCTAAAAGAGACGCAGGCTGCGGCTCCCATTGGCTTGGTGAGCCTGGGGGATGGCTGGGCCACCAGCCTGCCTGCTAGCCGTTGGCAGCCGCTGCAGGTCCCGGACCTGCTGGAGCGCCTGGCCGACTGGGCCCGGCCGATCAGCCGCCTGTTCGGCCCGCCGGAGGGGCCCGATCTGGCCTTCCCCTGGGCCTTCAGCCCCTGGGTGCTGGTGCTGCGCTCCCGGCCCTCCCTGGCTGCCCGGCAAGAGGAGGGCTGGGACCTGCTGCTCGATCCCAGCCTGAGGGGCAAGCTGGTGCTGCCCTCCAGCCCCAGGCTTTGCATCGAGCTGATGGGCCGGGATTTTGAGCGTATCCAGGCCCTGCGGCGCCAGGCCCTGGCCTACGACGACCGGGACGGCCTCAATCTTTTGCTCAGCGGCGAGGCGGAGGCTGCGGTGGCGCCGCTGCGGCGGCTGATTCCCCTGTTGCGCCGCGACCAGCGCCTGCAGGTGGTGCTGCCCGCCAGCGGCGCTCCCCTCAGCTGGCAGCTCCTGCTCCGGCCCACGGGAAGTGCCACGCCGCTGCCCGCCGACTGGATCACCGCAGCCCTGAAGCCGCCCCTGTTGGCGGCCCTGCTGCAGGCGGGCTGGGTGCCGCCCCTACCCCGTGCAGTACTTGAGCCCGAGGTCCGTCGCTTCCCCGCGTCAATCGCCTCGCTGCTGCTGCCGGGGCAGGAGCTGCTGGAGCGCTGCTGGAGCCTGCCGCCGCTCAACACCCCCCAGCGGCTGGCCCTGCAGACCGTATGGGATGCCAGCGGCCTGCCCGACTAGTTGCCCCAGAGCCGCCGGCGAGGAGCGGCGGCCAGGCGGCGGTGGGTGTCGGCCAGGAGGTCGGGGATTGGCAGCTGATGCGGGCAGCGGGGCAGACAAGCACCGCAGTTGGCGCAGGCCTCGGCATTCTGTTCTTCCCACCAGTGGCCGGCGCGACCGATCAGGTTGTAGCGCTCCTCGGCGAAGGCGGTCATGCCGTGGCCGATGGCCAGGTTGCGCAAGCGCAGCAGTTCGGGAATCGGCACGCCACTGGGGCAGGGCAGGCAGGCGTGGCATTGGCCACAGCGCTCCACCCCCAGCCGCTTGCGGCCAGCGGCGTCCAGGCGACCCAGGGCAGCCCGTTGGGCGGGGTTGAGCCAGGGGTTTACGGGTTGGTTTTCGCCGGTTCCGTGGCTGGCTGGGCGGCCCTCTTCGCTGTCCCCCGGGGGGCCGGCGAGGAGGGCCGCCCAGGCCAGATCGCCAGGCTGCTCGGCCCCCAGACTCAGGGTGGAGATCCCCTGATCGAGCAGGAAGCGGTAGGCCAGTTCCAGGGGGTGGAATGGGGCGCAGTCGGCCAGCAGCTCGGGAGGCGGGTCATAGAGGCGGCCGCCCTTGTCGGCCGGGGAGATGGCCAGCACACCAATGCCTTCGGCCAGGGCGGCGTGGGCCAGGGGCAGGCGGGTCTGGTCGAACAGGTGCAGATGCAGGCTGCAGGCCGTGAAACGGCCCGTGGCCAGGGCGGCTTCGATCAGCGCCTGGCTGCCATGGCTGCTGAAGCCCACCTGGCCTACGAGGCCCTCGCCTAGGGCCCAGCCCAGCAGCTCCGCGCCGGGGCCTTGGGTGGCCCATTCCAGGTGCTCGGGGAGGTTGAGGCCGTGTACCGCCAAGGTGCTGAGCCGGGCAACCCCCAGGCGGCGGAGGATGGCCCGGAGCTGCTCCTGGCCGCTGGCTAGATCGCAACCCGGCAGCAGTTTGCTGGTGATGCGCCAGCCCCCCTCGGGTGCCAGACCCTCGCACTGCAGGGCCGAGAGGGCCTGGCCCAGGAAGGTTTCTGCGGGCCCGTAGGCAGGGGCTGTTTCGAGGTGGTTGATGCCGGCGACTAGGGCGGCCCGCAGCACCGTCTCCATCTGGCCAGGGCTGGCAAGGGCCCGCATCGTGCCCAGGCTGAAGGCCGACACCTGCGGCCCAGAGCCGTAGGGCCGCTCAGCCTGCTGGGTCACCGGCAGTGTCGCCAGGTGTGTCATCGGGGCCTTCGCCGTGATTGTCGGGTTGGTCGTCAGCGCCGCCGTTACTGCCCGGTGACTTGG
>JBIKUY010000226.1:0-4122 GCA_044347355.1 Prochlorococcaceae cyanobacterium
GGCCGACCGGGCCCTGGCCATCGCTTCGGCAATCGCCGAGGCGGCTCCTGACGACCTGGTGCTGATCGCCGGCAAGGGGCACGAGGACTACCAGATCCTCGGCACCACCAAGGTGCACTTCGACGACCGCGAAGAGGCGGAAAAGGCCCTGCGCCACAGGACGATCGCCTGATGCGCAGGGCCTGCTGGCACCGCTGGTGGATGGCCTCAGGCCTTGCGAGCTGAGGCCATCGCACTGCTGTGGCGAAGATTGAGGTCGCTCTCGCGCACCCAGCCGCCGCCGTCCACCTCCAGCCAGCCTTTGGCGGATCGCCCGGTTAGCGAGACAATTTGGCCATTGCTCACCCGTCGGCGCACGAGGGAGTGCTGGTCAGCCGACTCGTGGATATCGGCCTGGCCGTGCTCGCCGTTGGCCGCAGCGATGAACGACTCAGCCGTGCGGCCACCTATTGGCGGTTCCGTGTCGCCGTAGCTGAGCTCCTCGCCTGCACGGCCCCGCAGAGCAGCCCAGCTCAGGCCAGCCAGGCCGATGGGCAGCAGCAGCCACCAGGCGTGGGAGCGGTTTACGGCCTGCGCAGCATCCGTGGCGGTGGCCATCGAGCGAGAGAAATCCTCGCCGAAGTCGGTGCGGTCCGTGCCACCCATCAGCGCTGCGCCCATCTCGCCAACCACGCCGGTGCGGGCGCTGAAGGGGCAGGTGAGTCGGGCCTTGTTGACGCCGTCTTTGCTGAGATCGAGCACGATCTCAACCCGATCGGCGTCGATGGCCCGGCGGGAGACCACGCTCGACTGATCGGCGCGCCACCCAGCGCTCGCGGCTTTGTCAAGACAGGCCTTTTCTGCTGTCTGAAGCATGTCGGTAGGTGCGCTGGCACGGGCGATGCCGCCTGCAGCCAGCAGCACCACGCCGGCCGCGGCAGCGAGCAAAGGCCGGCGAAGCGCCTGAGAAGTGACCGGTTTCATGATCACGGACGTATGGGGATAGGTGTGGGTCGCGAGACATGAATCCTTCAGCGGCTGGAGGGCTGTTGCCGGTTCTGCTCAACAGGGCCGTCCGCTCAATGGTGACGTCCACCCACGGTTTCACCGTATTCAGATCTATAGGGATGGCAACACATTGGCGAAAAACTGCCGGTTTGCAGGGGATTTCCTCCAGAAGAGCCCATTCTTCTTTGCAAAGATCGCTTCGTTTTGCGAAAACCGAAAGGACCAGGCTGTAGGGCGAGGAGCTTGCCCCTGGGTTTCAGGCGGATGATGCGCAATTTTGCGGTGTTTCCCCTTGGGCAGTGGCGTGCCTTCTCGCTTGGCTGGCACACTTGCGGCGTCCTTGTCGACCGCCCATGGCGTCCACTCCCTCGCTATCCCAAAAGTTTCTCGCCGAGCTGTTCGGCACCTTCTGGCTGGTGCTCGGCGGCTGCGGCAGTGCCGTGCTTGCCGCCGCCTTCCCGTACAACGATGCTGCGGCTAATCCCTTCGGCCTCGGTTTTCTGGGGGTTTCACTCGCCTTTGGTCTCACTGTGCTCACGATGGCCTATGCCATTGGCCACATCTCCGGTTGTCACATCAACCCAGCCGTGAGCTTCGGCCTCTGGGCCGGTGGACGTTTCCCGGGCTCCCAGCTGCTCTCCTACGTGGTGGCCCAGGTGCTCGGCGCCATCATTGCCGGGGGCTTTATCTACCTGGTGGCCAGCGGCCGTGAAGGGTTTGCCCTCACCGGCAGCAACCCCCTGGCCACTAATGGCTTCCTCGCCCACTCCCCCGGTGGCTATGGCTTCTTCTCGGCTCTGCTGATCGAGGTGGTGCTCACCTTCTTTTTCCTGATCGTGATCATGGGCGCCACCGATCGCCTGGCTCCCACCGGTTTTGCCGGTGTGCCGATCGGTCTTGCTCTCACGCTGATTCACCTGATCAGCATCCCCATCACCAACACCTCCGTGAACCCTGCCCGCAGCACCGGTGTGGCCGTGTGGGCCGGTGCGGAAGCGATGGGTCAGCTATGGCTGTTCTGGGTTGCGCCGATCGCCGGTGCCCTGCTGGCTGGCTGGGTGTACCGCAACCTGCTCACCCATGAGCCTGCGGTGAAGGGTGTGGTTCCCTCTGAGCCCATCTGATTGATCGATCCGGCTTGCTGGCAGGTTTCTGCCAATGCCCACGCCCGGGGAGTGTGCTCCCCGGGTTTTTTGTGCTCACGATTCCCTCTGTCTCCACAGGGTTGTCAGCAGCAGCTCCACCTCCGCCTCCGTGGTGGTCAGATGGGTGCAGGCGCGCATGCAAGCTGGATCGGGCAATGTCCGCAGCCAGATGGCCTGTTCGCCCAGGGCGCGCACCATCGCCTCCGGATCGATCAGCGTTCCACCAGCGCCGGTCATGGTGAAACTCACCAGCCCGGCAGGCGGCGGGTTGCCGAGCAGCGTCTTCACACCATCCATCCGCTGGAGCCCTTGCCAGAGCTGGGTGGCCCTGTTGCGAAGCCGCTCCAGTCGCTGCGCGGCCGACCCCTCGGCCTCCAGCAGATGCAGGGAGCAGTCCAGTCCGGCGAAGAGAGGAATGCAGGAGGTGGCCACCTCAAAGCGTCGCCCGTCGGCATGGAAGGGCGAGGCCCCAGCAGCGGCAGGTTGGCTCCCGGGCTGTTCCGATACCAGGCTGCGCCAGCCGATCAGGGTGGGCTGGGCTTCAGCCAGCAGCCGTTCGGACAAGGCCACCACCCCCAGGCCCTCCGGACCGCAGCACCACTTGTGACCGGTGCAGGCATAGATGTCGGCGGCGCACGCGGCGGCAGCCACCGGCACCGAACCCAGGCTCTGGGCCCCGTCCACCAAGAGCCAAGGCCGATTTGGGTGCAGCTTGAGCCGCTCTGCCACCCGCGCAATCGGCAGCAGCTGTCCGGTGTTCCACAGCAGGTGGGACAGCACCACGAGACGGGTTCGGGGCTGCAGGGTCCGTTCCAGCCGTTCCAGCAGCACCGTTTCGGTGTGCTCGTTGCTGCCACACAGGTCGCTCACCTTCAACTGCCGCACGTGCAGGCCATGGCGCCGTGCCAGCTCCTGGCAGGCCGCCACAATGCCGGGGTGTTCGCAGTCGCTGAGCAACAGGTCGTCGCCCTGCTGCCAGGGCAGCCCCCACAGGGGCAGCACGCACCCGGAAGTCACATTTTCCGTGAAAGCCAGCCTCTGCGGTGGCACGCCTAGCCATTCGCCAAGGCGCTCGCGCAAGCGGGTGGTGTGTTCGTTGATCAGGGGCCACACCGCCGTGGTGAATGGTCCGAGTTCCTGGATGCTCTGCCAGCAGCGGATGATCGCCTGGAGTGAGGCACTGGGCAGGGGACCCTGCCCGCCATAGTTGAAATAGGTTTTGTTCTGCAGGGCCGGCATCGCCGCCCGAAGATCCGCTGCCATCAATTCCCTCTGGTGGTTGCTTGGATCTGATCGTGCTGGCGGGTGGATTCCTGTTCACCCGCCAGCACGATCTGCCGTCCTCAACCCTGTGTGGGTTCGCCTGATCAGACAGAACCGAAGGCCACCTGGCAAGCGGTGTTCACCAGTTCGGCTTCGGCCAGGGAGGTGGGCACTTCACCATTGAGTAGGCCGTCTTCGCAGTCGGCATTCATTTGATAGGTGTAGTTCCCGTTGGTCACCATGAAGGTCACGTCAGTTTCATCCCTGGCTTCCACTGATCCGAAGTAGAGCTGCATGGAGCTGTTGGGCACCACCACCGTTGGTTGGCGTTCGCGGATGGCGTTGTTCACGGCATTGTTCACGATCAGCGCCGTTGTGAGGGCATTGATCCCCCAGCCCAGTGCCTGCCCTCCCCACCAGCTCCAGCTGGGCGAGCTCGAGTTATACCAGCCACCGCCCCAGGGTCGGTTGTTGCCCCAGTTGGAGTTCTGCGCCCATCCGGGGTTGCCATAGAACGGGCGGTTGTACTGAACAGGGGTAATCCAGATGTTGCGCCGCGACTTGTTGTAGTGCTTCCACTGGTCGCGGTTCCACGATTCCCACTGCTTGCGCTGGGCCTTGCGATAGGCCTGATCCTTGCCCTTCCGCTTGCCCTCATCAAAGCCCTTGTCGTAACCCCTTTCTCGACCTTGCTTCAGGCCATCCTTGCGACCTTCTTCGTAGAACT
>JBIKUY010000370.1:0-2732 GCA_044347355.1 Prochlorococcaceae cyanobacterium
CGACGATCCGGCCAGCAAGCAGTGGTTGCTCAAGGCCCGCGGCGGCCTGTGAGGGCCGGGTCTGGGGGGGGAGCAGGCTGCGGCGCTGGCGTTGATCAGCCCCGCCGCCCTGCGCCCAGCTGAAGAACAGCCAGTAGCTCACGATCGCCAGCCCCGCCGCCACCACCAGGGCAGCCACCTGCTCCAGGCGCTTGATCATGGCGCGACCAGCTGCAACTGTCCGGAGTCTGCCGGACTGGGCGGCGTCCGGCTGAAGGGTTCACCCACCGGCAGGGATGATGAGAGTGGCCGCCCGGCGGTCGTCCCGCAGCCCCCGCCCTCCACCGTGCTCCGACTCGAACGCATCGGCAAGATCTACCCCACCGGGGAGGTGCTGCGCGATGTCACCTGGGAGGTAAAGGCAGGCGATCGCATCGGCCTGGTGGGGGTGAACGGGGCCGGGAAATCCACCCAGATGCGGATCATCGCTGGCCTGGAGGAACCCAGCAGCGGCACGGTGGTGAAGCAGGGCTCCCCGCGCATCGCCTACCTGCAGCAGGAATTCGATGTGGATCCCCAGCGCACGGTGCGCGAGGAGCTGTTTCAGGCCTTCGGCGAGGCGGCCGCCGTGCTCATCCGCAAGCACGCGGTGGAGCATGAGCTGGCCAGCGAGAAGGCAGCCAGCGATCCCGATCACCTCGAGGAACTGATCCACGAGCTGGGCCACCTCCATGAGCGCTTCGAAGGGCTTCACGGCTATGAGCTCGATGCCCGCATCGACAAACTGCTACCCACGATCGGCTTTACGCCCGAGGGGGCCGAGCAGCTGGTAGCCGACTACTCCGGCGGCTGGCAGATGCGCATCGCCCTTGGCAAGATTCTGCTACAGGATCCCGATCTGCTGCTGCTGGATGAGCCCACCAACCACCTGGATGTGGAGACCATCCAGTGGCTGGAGGGCTACCTGATCGAGCAGAGCGCCGCCATCGTGGTGATCAGCCACGACCGCACCTTTCTGGATCGGGTGTGCACCCAGATCGTGGAAACCGAGCGGGGCGTCTCGCGCACCTACCTGGGCAACTACAGCCAGCACCTGGAGCAGAAGGATCTGGAGCGCGAGGCCTCCCAGTCGGCGTTTGAGCGCCAGCAGAAAGAACTCAGCGCCCAGCAGGCCTACATCGACCGCTTCCGCGCCAGCGCCACCCGCTCCACCCAGGCCAAAAGCCGCGAGAAGCTTCTGGAGAAGGTGGAACGTATCGAGGCGCCGATCGAGAGCGTGGGCGGCCCCCGCTTCCACTTCCCCGAGCCGCCCCGCTCCGGCCGGGTGGTAGCCGAGGTGAAGGATCTCACCCTCAGCTACGGCGACCAGATCCTGTTTCTGGGCGCCGAGCTGGAGGTGGAGCGGGGCGACCGGATCGCCTTTGTGGGTCCCAACGGCGCCGGCAAGTCAACCCTGCTGCGCCTGATCATGGGGATCGAGCAGCCCGATGAAGGACACGCCGGCCTGGGTGAGCACAACGTGATCGCCGGCTACTTCGAGCAGAACCAGGCCGAGGCACTCGACCTCTCCAAAACCGTGATCGACACGATCTTCGAGGCGGTACCCGACTGGACCCAGACCCAGGTGCGCTCCCTGCTGGGCAGCTTCTGCTTCTCCAACGAGAGTGTGTTCAAGGAGGCTGGCAAGCTCTCCGGCGGCGAAAAGGCGCGGCTGGCCCTGGCGCTGATGCTGCTTAGCCCCTGCAACTTGTTGATGCTGGATGAACCCACCAACCACCTCGACATCCCGGCCAAGCAGATGCTTGAAGACGCCCTGATCGCTTACGAGGGCGCCGCCCTGCTGGTGAGCCACGACCGCTACTTCATCTCCCGGGTAGCCAACAAGATCGTGGAGCTGCACAACGGCGAGCTGGTGCTTTACCGCGGCGACTACGCCTACTACCTAGAGAAAAAAGAAGAGGAAGCGGCGGACGCCCGCGCAGCAGCCGACGCGGAAGCGCGGGCTGCCAAGCAAGCTGCGAACCGGGCCAAGCAGAAGGAAAAACAGGCCGCCCGCCAGGGCAAGGATCGCGCGCCGGCCGCCTGACCCAGGAGCCAGCGATCAAACACAAAAGCAGCAGAGTGTCGCCGCCGCTACGCAAGCCATCGAAACAGTTTGTAGCGTTGGACAACCACTGACTCGTTGGAAGCGGCCAATGACCGAACCCCTTGCCCTCAGCCTCGGTCAGCAGTTCGAGCTTGAGCGAATGAGCCGGGCCATCGATGAAACCGGGGATCTCACAGCCCTGCGCGGCATTGCCAAGCAATTGTTGCAAGCCTGGCAAAGCCAAAAGGCCGCCACCCAATGGGTGATGCGTCAACAGCTCGGGGCCCCGCCCCAGCTGGCCCAGCCCCTTCCAGGCCAATGGGGTCAGGAAGCCTGACCCTCAGCTGCCACCGATGGCCACAGGCACCAGTGTGAGCTGAATGATCTGGCCGGCGCGGCTCACGCTCAGGTTGAGTGTTCCACCCACCCCAGCCTTCTCCACGGCAGTGATCAGCTGAGAGGGCTGGAGCAACTTCTCACCATTCGCAGCCACCAGCACATCTCCCTGACGCACTCCCGCCCGCTGCGCAGGCCCGCCGGCAACCACTGAAGCCACGCGCACGCCGCTGCTCACCCCTGTGCCATCCCCAGGGCGCACGATGTCCATTCCAATCCCAATCATCGGGTGTCTTACCCGACCGCTGGCCACCAGCTGACGGGCAATATC
>JBIKUY010000228.1:0-4094 GCA_044347355.1 Prochlorococcaceae cyanobacterium
CAAGCAGGCCCAAAGCTCCGACTGGGGCCGGGTTGAGGATCTCAGCGAAGCCCAGCTGACCTACGCGGCCGGCGACGTGCGTTACCTGCTGCCGGCCCGTGATCAGCTAGAGGCGATGTTGGAGCGGGAAGGTCGCTGGGAACTGGCCCAGCGCTGCTTCGCCTGCCTGCCGGTGATGGCTGAGCTGGATCGCCAGCGTTTTCACCTGCTGTTTGAGCACTCCAGCGGCGGCAACCGCTGAGGCTCAGGTTGAGGCTGAGGCCCTGCACCTCACGGTTGGAGCTCTGGGCGGTCCGGCTCAGTCCTCCACCATGAAGTTCTCATCGCTGCCCACCGCCTCCAGCAGGGAGGTGAGCAGGGTGTGGTTGTCGTGGTTGCTGGCCTCGGATTCGGCCAGCAACTGCTCGGCCAGCGCCAGTTTGCCAGCGCTGTCACGGATGCCCTCCCGGGCGGCGCGGATGTCCACCTTGCGCCGGGCTGAAGCCAGGCTCACGCCCAGCAGGCTGGCCAGCCGCCCACAGGCGGTGGTGTAGGCCCGATCGGTGATGCCAGCCATGGCACGGCTCGCCCAAGGTGAAGCGTCATCATCCCAGCAGGTGGCGTTGCAGTAGGCGAGCCAAGCGCTCGCTGCCGCCCTGTTTGCCCATCCGGCGTTGGCCGTTCTGGCCCAGCTGCCTGCGCCAGGCTTCGTTCCCCAGCAAGCGCTCCAGGCCAGCGGCCAGTTCGGCAGGGCTGCGGCAGGGCAGCACGGCGCCCCTCAGCAAGCGACTCTGGCGCCGGGCGAAACCAGCCTTGAACTGGGGCCCTGGCCCCGGGGCGGAAAGCACCGGAATGCCCAGCCCCACGAGTTGTTCGGTGGCGGTACCGGCCGTGGCCAGCCCGACTTCGCCCCAGGGAGCCCAGCCCATGAACTGTCCCACCCCCAGCAGCAGGGTGAGGGGCCCGCGGCTCCAGCAGCGGCAGGCTCCTGCCGCTGCTGCTTCCGGCGTGAGTGGCGTTTCTCTCCAGCCGCCGGCCGATAGAAGCGCGCTCCAGCTGGCGCTGCTGGGCTGATCGCCGCAGGCCAGCAGCACTGTGCTGGGCTGGGGGTGGCTCCAGGCCGCCAGGCCGGCAAGCAGCCGTTCGCCGTTGTGCAGCGCCTCGGGCATCCGGCTGCCGGGCAGCAGCAGCAGCCGACGCTGATCGCTCAGCCATGGAGGCAGCGCTGATGGCTGGAAGCCATCGAGCATCGGGTTGCCGGGCGCTCGGGCAGGGATGCCTCGCCGGCGCAGTCCCCGGGCCGTGAGGGGGTCCCGCACCGCCACCAGCCGGCAGCGGCCACTGGCCATCAGCCGCCACTCCCAGGGATCCCACTCGCTCCCCTTCATGCGGTGGTAAGCGTCGGCCAGTGGGCTGGAGCCCCAGCCGGGCGGCGACGGCGATGCCCAGGTGTAGTCGCTTTTCGGGGTACCCACAAAGGCAAAGGGTGCGCCGCTGCTCCAGGCCAGCAGCAGCGGCAGCAGGTCTCCCACCGCCAGCACCGGCTCACCGCAGCGGCCCCAGCGTCGCACCCAGCGCCACTGGCGCAGGCTCAGCCCCGCCATGCCGGCTCCTAGATCCTGCAGAAGGCCCCGCAGGCTCTGGTTGCTGAAGCCGCCACTGGGGAGCGTCTGTTGCGGCCCCTGGCGCTGGAGAAGACCGCTCTCTTCACTCGCCGCGAAGGCCTTGCCTTCTCCCACCAGCGGTAGAACAGCAATCTGCAGCTCCGGTCGCTGGTGCAGCAGGGCTTCGATCAGTTGCAGGGCAATCCGATCCTCCCCGTGGCCATTGCTCAGAACCAGCAGCCGGGGGGGCATGCCATGGCTGATACGATCCGCACAAGGGAGTTTGCTCCCTGGCCGGCGGCATGGCCAAGTGGTAAGGCAGAGGATTGCAAATCCTTTACCCCCAGTTCGAATCTGGGTGCCGCCTCTGAATTCATCTCGGTTGTTGGTCCGGCTCATCGCACATAGCCGCCCCGACTACGGCCGTGCAGCCGACTTCCTTAGGGGGAGCCATTCAGAGACTTGCCTGCGCGCTCCAGCTCTGGCCAGCGTCGTTTTGGGCCTGGCACCGCACTCGGTTCCGCATGACCTCACAGCGTCCTCTGGCCAGCAAGGTTTGGGGCACGGTGGTGGCTAGGCCCCGCCCATCGAAGCTGGCTGCGGCAACGCTGGCTACCACCACCGTGGTGGGCCAACGGGGGACGCAGCGTCCATCCGGGCTGCAGTGCATCGGCCGTTGTCCACTCTCCAGCACACCAGCAAACAGCAACTGCTCAGCCCCGAGCTGCGGACTAGACCCATCAGCCAGGAAGCGCACGCTGAGCAGTCCCTCTAGGTTCTGCTCCAGTCGAACCATCTGGCAGTTTCTGGACTCGTTTGGCGGGCTTTGGTTAGACACGAGACGCTGGAAGCTGCACTGGCTGGCACGCGACTGCCAGCGGCCAAAACCGCCGGCCATGCCCGCGGGCTGACAGCAAATCCACGTCAGGGCATAGCCCAGGCCCGTCACCAAGGCCAGTTGACGTCGCTCTAAGCGATCGGGAGACAACGGCTTTAGTACCCCGAATCGGCCACGCAGCTTCCCTGGCAGCTGATTCCATTGTTTGCGGTCCGGCCGCAGTGCTGACACAGCACCGGCTCCGGCGGGGGTGGAGCGCTGGAACCTGGGCACGGACTGGATGCGGCTGAGGCCCGGGCAGCTGCATTCTGCATCGGTGGCCGGGATGGGTCGCCCATATTGGCTGCGCTGCGACTGGCTTGAACTTCCACGATGGCGGATCCCCACTGCTCGCTGCTGCCCCAACCGGGAATCGGGGTGGGCACCTGGGCCTGGGGCAACCAGTTCCTCTGGGGCTATGACCCGGAGCAGGACGGGGTGTTGCAGGCCACCTTCGAGCGCGCTGTTGCCCATGGATTGCGCTTTTTCGATACGGCCGATTCCTATGGCACAGGTCGGTTTAATGGCCGCAGTGAGCAGTTGCTGGGCTCGTTTTGTGCCGGCTTGCCTGCCCAGATCCGCCGGGAGCTCTGTGTTGCTACCAAGCTTGCTCCATTCCCTTGGCGGCTCGGTCGCCAAGGCTTGCGGAGGGCATTCGCGGCATCGCGTGAGCGCCTGCAGGGGCAGCTGGATCGGGTGCAGCTCCACTGGAGCACGGCCCGTTACGCGCCCTGGCAGGAGCTGGCGCTGCTGGATGGCCTGGCCGATCTGGTGGCAGCCGGCATGGTGCCGGAGCTGGGCCTCTCCAACATGGGGCCGCGGCGGTTGCGCTGGCTCCAAGTGCGGTTGGCACAGCGCGGGGTGGCCATCAGCAGCATCCAGGTGCAGTTCTCTCTGCTGGCTCCCCAGCCCCTCCTCCCGGGCGGTTTGGTGGACGTGTGCCGGGAACTGGGCATCAGCCTGATTGCCTACAGCCCGCTGGCCCTGGGGCTACTTGCCCGCAGCGGCGCATACCCAGGAGCCTCTGCGGGTCTTCGGGGGCCACGCCGGCTGCTGTTTCGGAGGCTGGAACCTGTCCTGGTCCCCTTGGGACAGGTCATGGGCGAAATCGCGGCCCGTCACTCAGCATCCCTTGCGGCCGTGGCACTCAACTGGTGCAGGGCCCACGGCGCCATGCCCATTCCTGGCCTGCGCACCCCTGATCAGGTTGACGGAGCCGGCGCCGCTCTCGGCTGGCAACTCACTGAGTGCGAGCGGGTGGAGCTGGATCGGCTCGCCCTGGCGACGGAGCGCCAGATGCCGGCCAATCCCTTTCAAAGCGCTTGATCCCCTCAGCTGGCTTTGGCCGACTTCTGTTCCGGGGTGAGGACCACGGGCAGCGGTTGGGGGCGCTGTAGGGACGTTTGCGCTGGGCTGTCGTCTGGTTCAGCCGGGGCTGTGCCAGGTTCGCAAGCGGCCAGCGCTTCCTGCAGGAGGGAGTCGAACGTGGCGCCACTGAGCCTGTGGCGGGCCAGTTCCAAAAACGCCCGGGCTACCGATTCGCCAGCGGCTTCGCGCAGGAGGGGATTATTGCGGCGCAGGTCCTGCTCCTCTTCGATGGCGCGGATGAACCGCTCGGTCACATCCCGCTTGGT
>JBIKUY010000011.1:0-15164 GCA_044347355.1 Prochlorococcaceae cyanobacterium
GGTGTTGAACAGGATCAGAAAGTCATCGAAATACCAATGCATAAACTTTTGAGACTTGATGCAATTTAATTCACCCTAACTTTAGCCGAGAAAATTAAATGCAATTCCAAGAAATGATTGCGATAATCAGAGAAAATCAAGATGTGCGGTCAAATCATTTCATTGACCAATATTGGCGCAATCGAAACAACTGCATTGGCCAGCAAGAGAACCAATAACTAAGTACTTTAGTAGCATAAATCAGTTTTTACACAATCGCCATTGTTAGAGTTATTCATTCAACCGTGCTGCTCCAGCAGGCTGGCGGCATAGCTGCGAGCCTCGTGGTGGTCACCGCCGGCCAGCTCGGCCAGTTCGGCCTGGCGGGCCTGAGTGTCCCGCAGGTGGGACACTCGTGTGTGGGTGAGGCCAGCCACCACCTCCTTGCTCACCAGGAAATGGTGATCGGCGGCAGCTGCCACCAGGGGTTGGTGGGTCACGCAAAACACCTGCCGCTGGGCGGCCAGTTGGCGCAGCAGGGCAGCCATGGCCCCGCTCACCCGGCCGCTGACGCCGGTGTCGATCTCATCAAAAAGCAGGGTCACATGCTGATCCGCCAAGGCCAGACAGGTTTTCAACGCCAGCAGAAAGCGGCTCATCTCGCCACCGGAAGCAACCTCTGCAAGGGGTGCCAGGGGCTGACCAGGGTTGGCTGAAAACAGAAACTGCACCGCATCAGCCCCCTCCTCGCCGGGGCTTGCGGGCGCGATGGCCACGGCAAATCGCACATTGGCCAGGCCCATGGGCCGCAGTGCGTCCATGAGCTGTTTCTCCAGCTGGCGAGCCGCGCGTTCACGGGCCGCGCTCAACACCCCATTGGCCTGATTCCGCTCACGGACCGCGGCGCTCTCCGCCGCCTCCAGGGCCTCCAGGGAGGCGTTCCCGCCGCCGGGAGCCAGCTGCTCGCGCAAATGATCACGCCAGGCGATCAGCTCCACCAGATCCTTGCCGTGGCGCCGCTCCAGGGCCTTGAGCTGGGCAATCCGATCCTGCAGCTGGGCCAGATTCTCAGGATCGCTCTCCAGGGCGGCGCCATAGCGATCAAGATCTCGGGCCAGATCCTGGAACTGGGCCAGGCCATCACTGAAGCGACCGGCCAGCTCGGTAAGGGAGGGGTCCAGCTGCTGCATGTGGGCCAGCTCCACCCCGCAGGCGGCCAGGTGGTCGAGGGCCGAAGGCGCCTGCTCAGCACCCTCCTGCAGTCGGCCCAGGAGGGTCATGACCCCTTGCTCCAGCCGCACGCCATGGGCCAGACGGTTCTCCTCCGCCTGCAACAGCTGCCGCTCAGCCGGATCCTCCAGACCCGCGGCTTCCAGATCGGCCAGCAACTGCTCCTGCCGTTGGCGTTCCTGCTGCAGCTGCTGCCAGGTGGCCCGGGCCGCTTCCAGATCGGCGGCGGCCTGCTTCCAGCGGCGATAGGCCGCGGCCACGAGGGGCAGCTGCTCCTGAATCGGCTCGCCGGCAAAACGATCCAGCCAGCGCCGCTGCTGCCCTGGGCGGGCCAGTTGCTGGGTCTGGCCCTGCACGGTGAGATCGAGCAACAGCGGCCGCAGATCCTGGATTTGGCTGCGGTTCACGGCCACCCCATTCAACCGATGGCGGCTTGAGAGCCGTCCTTCGCTGAATCGCCACTCACGGCTGATGAGTATCTCGTCCTCATCCAGGTCCAGCTCCTGCTGCTCTAGCCAGCCCGCCAGGGGCGGGGTGAGGCTGAAACTCGCCTCAATCAGGCCCCGCTCACTGCCCTGGCGCAGCAGCCGCGGGCCGTTGCCCCCCAACAGGGCATCGAGGGCATCAAGCAGAATCGACTTGCCCGCGCCGGTTTCGCCGGTGAGCACTGTGAAGCCCCCATTGAAATCGAGCTGCAACTGCTCAATCAGGGCAATGTTCTCCAGGCGCAGTCCGGTGAGCACGGTCGCCGAAAGCATGGAACAGGTGTTCGCCCCGACCGTAGCGGTCCCGCCTTTCCTTTAGAAGGGGGGTGACGCTGAGGAGCCACCCGGCCCACTGGCATGGACCAGAGCATGGACAACGGCCCCAAGACCACCAGCGACTTCATCGAGGCCGCGGGCCTGCTGGAGTACGACCCGGCGGCTATCACCCGCATCTACGCCGGCCACCCGCAGCGGCTGCTGCGACGTCTCTGGCAGACCTTGGTGCCGATCGGCCTCTACCTGCTTGGCGTAGGAGTCGACTGGCTCACCCAGCGCCTGAAGAATCCGGAGCACGCCCGCGACCGCGCCAGGGAAGCAGCCGATCTTGTGGCCTCCCTGGGCCCCGCGTTCATCAAGGCCGGCCAGGCCCTCTCCACCCGTCCGGACATCGTGCCGCCTGTGCTGCTGGAGGAGCTGGCCCAACTACAGGACCAGTTGCCAGGCTTTGATCCCGAGCTGGCGATGGCCTGCATCGAGGAAGACCTGGGCCAACCGGTGGAGGCGATCTACGCCCAGCTCGACCGGGAACCGATCTCAGCGGCATCCCTAGGCCAGGTGCACAAGGGTTTGCTCAAGAACGGCCAGAAGGTGGCGGTGAAAGTGCAGCGGCCTGGGCTACGCGAGCAGATCACGCTGGATCTCTACATCGTGCGCAACATCGCAGCCTGGCTCAACCGCAACATCGGTCTGATCCGCTCCGACCTGGTAGCCCTGATCGATGAGCTGGGCAAACGGGTATTCGAGGAGATGGACTATTTCAATGAGGCGACCAACGCCGAGACCTTCTCCCAGCTGCACGCCCATAACCCGCGCATCGCCGTGCCCCGCATCTACCGCGAGGCCACCAGCCGGCGGGTGCTCACGATGGAGTGGATCGATGGCGTGAAGCTCACCAACCTTGATGCCGTACGCGACCTGGGGATTGATCCCGACGAACTCGTGCAGGTGGGAGTGAATTGCAGTCTGCAGCAATTGCTGGAGCACGGCTTCTTCCACGCCGACCCACATCCAGGCAACCTGCTGGCCCTGCCCGATGGCCGACTGGCCTACCTCGATTTCGGCATGATGAGCGAGGTGAGCCGCGAGAGCCGCACTGGCCTGATCCAGGCGGTGGTACACCTGGTGAATCGCAACTTCGGCAAGCTCAGCAAAGACTTTGTGCGTCTTGGTTTTCTGGCGGAGGATGTGAACCTTGAGCCGATCGTGCCGGCCTTCGAGAGCGTGTTCGGCCAGGCCCTGGAGATGGGCGTCAGCCGCATGGACTTCAAGGCGGTCACCGACGACCTATCGGGGGTGATGTACCGCTTCCCCTTCCAGGTGCCGCCCTACTACGCCCTCATCATTCGCTCACTGGTCACCTTGGAGGGCATCGCCCTCAGCGTGGATCCCGAGTTCAAGATCCTTGGTGCCGCGTACCCGTACTTCGCGCGGCGACTGATGGAGGATCCCGACCCCAGCCTGCGCAATAGCCTGAAAGAAATGCTGTTTGATGGCGACGTGTTCCGCTGGCAGCGGCTCGACAACCTGATCGCCAGCGCCGCTCAAGGAAGCCAGTTGGATCTCGACGGGCTCCTGGATCAAGTGCTCGATTTCCTCTTTTCTGCTAACGGCGGCCTCCTGCGTCAGCAACTGGTGGATGCCATGGTGCAGCGGGTGGATGCGCTGGCCTGGCAGACCACACTGCGGCTGGGCAAGCGGCTTCCTGAAAGACTGCAGCCTCCTGGCCTACGCAACCGCCGCATGGAATCATCCGGCGACCCCCTGCTGGAACTCGAACCGATCCGCCAATTGATGGTGATCCTGCGCTCCCTGCCGGGTTTCGAACCCCAGCTGCTGTTGCGCCGTCTGCCCAGGCTGCTGGGTGAACCGGAGCTGCGCAGGATGGGCGTTGATCTGGCCCGGGGCCTGGCTGAGCGCGGTGTGGTGCGCCTGCTGCGGGACGTGCTGGTGAGCCCGAGCCTCGCCTCGCAAGGCCGAGCCAACCAAGCGATGGCAGCTGGCTGAATTGCCCCTAGGGTTTGCGCCATGACAAGACGCTCGATTCAGCGGCGCCTGCGGATTCCCCTCGCCGCCCTCTCTCTTGCCCTCACCATGGGTCTAGGTAGTCCGGCCAGCCAGGCCGCTGAAAATCTAGTGTTCGTGAGTGGTGCCTTCCGTCGCTCCATTCAGGTTGCCGATCTGGAATGGTTAGCCAAAACAGGCGAAGCTCGCGGCCTGACAGCCGATTTGCTGCGCTTCAGCAACCAGAAGCCAGCAGATGTGGCTGCCCTGCTCAACCAATCGATCAGCCTGCCGGTAACCCTGATGAGCAGGCTGCTCAACACCCGCATCGGCGAAGCCCTACTCAGCCGCCTGGCTCAGGTGGTCTTCCCTCTCAAGGCAGCTGATGCGGGGCTGCCAGCTCTGCGTTCAGCACTGGTGATGGGAACGGTGAAAGGGGACGGCTCGCTCTCGGCGATCAACTTCCTACGGGCCTATCCAACCCAGAACCTACAGGTGGACATCCCCGCCCTGCTGGCCCTCATCGACAAAGCCAGCTCCGTGAGCGAACTGGTGCGTTTCTTCTCCGAGTCGCCGCTCGACGGCCTGCGCAACGGCAGCGGCGAGCAGCCCTCCCAAGCCGAGCCGTAGATTCGACTCAGCCACGGTCAGCCTTCCCTTGCCATTGCTCCAAACCCTGCGGCGCCTGGGCTTGGGGCCTGGCCCTAGCAAAGCCACCATGCAGGACTGGCCCGGCCTGATCGAGGCTTACCGCTCCTGGCTGCCGGTGAGTGAGCGCACGCCGGTGATCAGCCTGCGGGAGGGTGCCACACCCCTGATCCCCGCCCATGCCATTGCCGAGCGGATCGGTCGTGGTGTGAAGGTGTATCTGAAATACGACGGCCTCAATCCCACCGGCTCCTTCAAGGACCGGGGCATGACGATGGCCATCTCCAAGGCCCGCGAGGCCGGCTCGGAAGCCGTGATCTGCGCCAGTACGGGCAACACTTCCGCAGCCGCAGCCGCCTATGCCAGGCGCGGCGGCATGCGGGCGTTTGTGCTGATCCCGGATGGCTACGTGGCCCAGGGCAAACTGGCCCAGGCTTTGCTCTACGGCGCTGAAGTGATCGCCATCCAAGGCAACTTCGACCGGGCCCTCGCGATCGTGCGGGAAGTGGCGGACCAATATCCGGTCACCCTGGTGAATTCGGTGAACCCCTATCGGCTGCAAGGTCAGAAGACCGCTGCCTTCGAAGTGGTGGATGCCCTCGGCGAAGCGCCAGACTGGCTCTGCATCCCGGTAGGCAATGCCGGCAACATCAGCGCCTACTGGATGGGCTTCAACGAATACCGCGAAGCCGGACACTGTCGCCGTCTGCCGCGAATGATGGGGTTCCAGGCAGCGGGGTCGGCACCATTGGTGCTGGGGCACACCGTGGAGCAACCCGACACGATCGCTACCGCGATCCGCATCGGCAATCCCGTGAACCGCGACAACGCCCTGCGGGTGCGCAGCGAGAGCGGCGGGGAGTTCAAGGCCGTGAGTGATACCGAGATCATCGAGGCCTACAAGCTGCTGGGCAGCCAGGAAGGGGTGTTCTGTGAGCCCGCTAGCGCCGCCTCCGTGGCCGGCCTGCTGCAGTGCGCCGAGAGTGTTCCGGCAGGAGCCACCGTGGTGTGTGTGCTCACCGGCAATGGCCTCAAGGACCCCACCACGGCCATCGAGCACAACGACGCCCGCTTCCACACCGGCCTGGAGGCAGACACGGCAAAGGTGGCCCAGGTGATGGGCTTCTGAAGCCGAAGCCCCACCAGTCCGCCCTTGTCCTCGAAGCCTCAACCAACCGCCCACGGGCGGTTTTTTTTTGGGGGCCCGCGACGGGTCCGGTGCCGAAACCGTCTGCTGAAAGCACCTGGAAAACACGCCCATTTCCGGGGAGTGGCAGACCGCAATGGACACCCCTGAACCAGGCCTGTTTTCCCCAGGCGCGGGAAAGAGTGGAAAGGCCTCAACTGTCCCCATCGCCCCGGGGCCATTCCCCAGCCTCGGATCGAGTCTTTTTCGCTGTACAGAGCGTTCTCAGCTGTTTTCCTTGGTTTCCCCAACCCCTACGACTTCTGGTTTGGTTTTTTCTTTTTAAAACCTTGATTGATCCGTAAACAGGCCGGGGGGGAATCGGAGAACCGGCGTTGCGTAATCCCCGGCTCTGTGGAAGCGTGGAGAGCCCGTCCGGACCTTCTCAGGCCCCGCATCACCCACCATGAAGCTGGTCTGCTCCCAGTCCGAACTCAGTGCCAGCCTCCAGCTGGTGAGCCGGGCGGTGGCCGCACGCCCGACCCATCCGGTGCTAGCCAATGTGCTGCTCACCGCTGATGCCGGCACCGGGCGGCTCAGCCTCACGGGCTTCGATCTCAGCCTCGGCATCCAGACCAGCATCCCGGCTGAGGTGGAGGCCAGTGGTGCCATCACCCTGCCGGCGCGCCTGTTTGGTGAGATCGTGGCCCGCCTCGCGGCCGACTCTCCGCTCACCCTCCACTGCGTTGAAGGGGCCGAACAGGTGGAGCTCACCAGCCTTTCGGGCTCCTACCAGATGCGGGGCATGCCAGCGGACGACTTCCCCGATCTGCCGCTTGTGCAGAGCGGTCAGCCGATCCGTCTGGCGGCCAATGCCCTGGTCAAGGGCCTGCGAGCCACCCTGTTTGCTAGCAGCGGAGACGATGCCAAACAGCTACTCACCGGGGTGCATCTCAGCCTGGCCGACTCCAGCCTCGAGTGCGCCGCCACCGACGGCCACCGCCTCGCGGTGCTGCGCCTGCGTGAGGGGGGCCAGGACAGCGAACCCGGCGGCGAGCCTTTCGCGGTGACCGTGCCCTCCCGTTCCCTGCGGGAGCTGGAGCGGCTGATCTCCGGTCGTCAGTCGCAAGAGCCCCTCAGCCTGTTCTGTGACCGCGGCCAGGTGGTGTTTCTCTGGGCCGATCAGGTGCTTACCAGCCGCAGTCTCGACGGCACCTACCCCAACTACGGCCAGCTGATCCCTGAAAGCTTCAATCGCAGCATCTGTGTGGATCGGCGTGCCCTGATCTCCGCCCTGGAGCGGGTGGCGGTGCTGGCTGATCAGCACAACAACGTGGTGAAGCTCAGCACGGAAGCCGGCAGCGCCCAGCTGCAGGTGCAAGCGGATGCGCAGGACGTGGGTCGGGGTTCCGAGGCCCTGGCGGCCGAGATCCAGGGGGAGCCGATTCAGATCGCCTTCAACGTGCGCTACCTGCTCGACGGTCTCAAGGCGATGGCCTCCGACCAGGTGACGCTGCACTGCAATGCCCCGACCACGCCTGCGGTGCTGCGGCCGCTGGACGAAGCCGACTTCACCTATCTGGTGATGCCGGTGCAGATCCGCGCCTGATCGCCTTGACGCTTCCCGAGCAACTGCTGCTCAGTGATCTGCTCAGGCGCCGCGTGCGCTGCGAGCAGGGCCTGGAGCGTGGCCAGGGTCTGGCGGTGTGGATGCATCCGCCGGTGCATCGGGTCCTCGGCTGGGTGAGTCGCCCCTCAATGTTCGGCGAGCGTCGCCTGGTCTGGCGTTTGAACCAGCTGCGCGCTCTGTTGGAACTGGAGGCGCTGGTGCAGGGGGATCCTGCTGAAACCGATCAGGACACGATCGATCGCCTGCCCACCCTGATCGATGCCGCCCTGCTCGACCGCGAGCAACAGCCGATCGCCACCGTGGTGGATGTCGCCCTGGAACCGGCCTCAGGCCGGATCCGTCACTACCTCGTGAGCCGAAGTGATCCGCGACTGCCTGGTAGCAGCCGCTGGCGCCTCACCCCCGAGCGGATCGTCGATCAACAGCCCGGCCGCGTGTTCACGGCGCTCGCCGGCCTCGACGACCTGCCCCTCGCCAAGTCGAGTGTGCGCCAGGAGTTCCTGCGCCGTTCGCGTCACTGGCGTGACCAGGTGCAGCAGGTGGGGGAACGGTTCGAATCCCGCCTGGAGGGCTGGCTGGAGGAGCCCCCCTGGGATGCACCGCCGCCGAGAACGGTCGACTGGCAGTCCGAGCTGCCGGACGAGCGACCGGCCCCGCCCCGTGAGGGCTCGCCTGGGCCTGAGCCCTGGGATGAGGACACCTGGGATGAGCCGGAGCAGGCGCGGGGCCGCCAAGACGATCCCTGGGTCTGAGGCGCTCAGCCACACTGGAGGCATCCGAAAGCCCGGCCGTGGTTGCAGCTTCCCAGACCACCACTCCCGAGAGTGCCCCTGGCTATGACGTGGCAGCGGCCCTCAAGAAAGAGAACCTCAGCCAGGCCGACTACGACGAGATCTGCCGCCGCCTCGGCCGCGCCCCCAACCGCGCCGAGCTGGGCATGTTCGGGGTGATGTGGTCGGAGCACTGCTGTTATCGCAACTCACGGCCCCTGCTGGCGGGCTTCCCCACCACCGGCCCGCGCATCCTGGTGGGCCCCGGCGAGAACGCCGGTGTGGTGGATCTCGGCGAGGGCCAGCGCCTGGCCTTCAAGATCGAAAGCCATAACCACCCCTCGGCGGTGGAGCCGTTCCAGGGAGCGGCCACGGGGGTGGGCGGCATCCTGCGCGACATCTTCACCATGGGCGCCCGGCCGATCGCCCTGCTCAACGCCCTGCGCTTCGGGCCCCTGGAGGACGAGCGCAACGTGGGCCTGATGGAGGGCGTGGTGGCCGGCATCGCCCACTACGGCAACTGCGTGGGGGTGCCCACCGTGGGCGGTGAGGTGGCGTTTGATCCCAGCTATTCCGGCAACCCGCTGGTGAATGCCATGGCCCTGGGGCTGATGGAAACCGAGGAGATCGTGTGCTCAGGCGCGGAGGGGGTGGGCTATCCGGTGGTGTACGTGGGCAGCACCACCGGCCGCGACGGCATGGGTGGCGCCAGCTTCGCCTCGGCCGAGCTCACCGAGGCCTCCTTGGATGACCGGCCTGCCGTGCAGGTGGGGGATCCCTTCTTGGAAAAGGGTCTGATTGAGGCCTGCCTGGAGGCCTTCCAGAGCGGCGATGTGGTGGCCGCCCAGGACATGGGCGCCGCTGGCCTCACCTGCAGCTGCTCGGAGATGGCGGCCAAAGGGGGCCTGGGCATCGAGCTGGATCTCGACAAGGTGCCCGCCCGTGAAGCCGGCATGACTCCCTACGAGTTTCTGCTCTCGGAATCCCAGGAGCGGATGTTGTTCGTGGTGAAGCCCGGCACGGAGCAGGCGCTGATGGAACGCTTCACCCGCTGGGGCCTGCAGGCCGCCGTAGTGGGCCGGGTGCTCGAAGACAACATTGTGCGGGTGCTCCAGAACGGTGCGGTGGCCGCCGAGGTACCCGCCAGCGCCCTGGCCGACGACACCCCGATCAACCACCACGAGCTGATCAGCGAACCGCCGGCCGAGATTCAGGCCCATTGGCGCTGGAGCGAAGATCTGCTGCCCGCTGCCACCGCCACCGGCATCACCCCCGCGAGTGGTCCGAGTGCCGGTCAGGCCACGTCCTGGAACCAGGCCCTGCTGGAGCTGCTCGATGACCCCACCATCGCCTCCAAACGCTGGGTGTACCGCCAGTACGACCACCAGGTTCAGGCCAACACCGTGGTGCCCCCCGGCGGCGCCGATGCGGCCGTGGTGCGGCTGCGGCCCCAGCAGGGCGAGGGCGCCATGGCCCCAGCCAGCCGTGGTGTGGCGGCGGTGGTGGATTGCCCCAACCGCTGGGTGGCCCTCGACCCTGAGCGCGGCGGTATGGCGGCGGTGGCTGAGGCGGCCCGCAACCTCAGCTGCGTGGGCGCTGAGCCCCTGGCCGTCACCGATAACCTCAACTTCCCCTCGCCGGAAACCTCCACGGGCTACTGGCAGCTCGCCCTGGCCTGCCGCGGCCTTTCGGCTGCCTGCTCCGCGCTGGATACGCCCGTTACCGGCGGCAACGTCTCGCTCTACAACGAGACCCGCCTGCCCGATGGCACCCTGCAACCAATCCATCCCACGCCGGTGGTGGGGATGGTGGGTCTGGTGCACGATCTCGCCCTTGTGCGCGGCCAGGCCTGGCGCAGCGCCGGCGATGCCATCTGGCTGTTGGGCGTCCCGCTGGAAACGGGCGAGGCTTCAGCCGATCCGCGCCTGACCCTGGCCGGCAGCAGCTACCTGGAGCGCCTGCATGGAGCCGTCACGGGGCGCCCGCCGGAGATCGATCTGGCGCTGGAGCGCGCGATTCAGGGCTTCCTGCGCCAGGCGATCGCCAGCGGCCTGGTGGCCTCCGCCCACGACCTCAGCGATGGCGGCTTGGCGGTGGCCGCGGCCGAGTGCTGCATCGCCACCGCCGCTGCTGCACAGCCCCTCGGCGCGGAGCTGGAGCTGCCGGCCAGCACGGTTCGGCTGGATCGCCTGTTGTTCGCCGAAGGCGGCGCCCGCATTCTGGTGAGCGTGCCGGCGGATCAGGCTGTCGCTTGGCAGCAGGCCCTCAGGGCTGCCGATGTGCCAGGTCAGCGCCTGGGGGTGGTGAGCAGTGAAACAAGCCTGCGCATTGTTCAGGGTGCTGCAAGCCTGCTGGAGCGATCCGTGCTTCAGCTGCGGGAGCGCTTCGAGCAGGCCATTCCCCGCCGCATGGGTGTGGATCTGCCGCCGACAGTTTGATCGGCGGCTGATGCACAATGATGAAGCAACTGAAAAACTGATCGGGCCTGTGCTGAACGAGCAGCTGCTGCCGGAGCACCGGCCCGACAAGCCCGAGGAAGCCTGTGGGGTATTTGCCGTGATGGCATCCCAGCAGCCCGTTGCCAACCTGGCCTATTTCGGCCTTTATGCCCTCCAGCACCGCGGCCAGGAGTCGGCAGGAATCGCCGTGTTCGATGAGGGCGATCAGGTAAGGCTGCACAAGGACATGGGCTTGGTCAGCCAGGTGTTTGACCAGGATGTTCTTGAGCGTCTGCCTGGTTATCTGGCCATCGGCCACAACCGTTATTCCACCACCGGCAGCAGCCGAGTTTGCAATGCCCAGCCGGTTTTGCTCAACACCTGCCGTGGACCCTTTGCCCTGGCTCACAACGGCAATTTGGTCAATGCCGCCGAACTCCGCCACGACCTGGCCCATATCGCCAGTGAGCTCACCTCCACCACCGATTCCGAGCTGATTGCCTTTGCCGTGCAGGAGGCGGTGAATGCCAGTCTGGGCTGGGATGGGGCCATTCGGCAGGCGGCTGGCCGCTGCTCTGGTGCTTTCAGCTTGGTGATCGGAACTCCCGATGGCCTGTTCGCCCTGCGGGACGGCCATGGCATCCGGCCCCTGGTGTTCGGCCACCTGGGCGAGACCCACCAAGCCCAGTGGGTGGTGAGCAGCGAGACCTGCGGCCTCGACATCGTCGGTGCCAGCTTCGACGACGACGTGCAGCCCGGCGAGATCATTCACTTCCGCTCGGGTGATCCCACCCCCCAGCGCAGCCGCTGGATCGAGGAGCCGGCCAAGCTGTGTGTGTTCGAGATGATCTATTTCGCCCGGCCGGACAGTCGCTTCTTCGGCGAGTCGCTCTACAGCTATCGGGTGCGGATCGGTGAAGTGCTGGCCCGCGAGACGCCCGTGGCGGCCGACATTGTGATTGGCGTGCCCGATTCCGGCATTCCCGCGGCGATTGGCTACTCCCAGGTGAGCGGTATCCCCTTCGGCGATGGTCTGATCAAGAACCGCTATGTGGGCCGCACCTTCATCCAGCCCACCCAGGCGATGCGGGAGGCGGGCATCCGTGTGAAACTCAATCCCCTCCCTGACGTGCTGGCGGGCAAGCGGGTGGTGGTGATCGACGACTCGATCGTGCGCGGCACCACCAGCCGCAAGCTGGTGGCTGCTTTGCGCGATGCAGGCGCCACTGAGGTGCACATGCGCATCAGCTCACCCCCTGTCACCCATCCTTGCTTCTACGGCATCGACACGGACACCCAGGATCAGTTGATCGCTGCCCGGATGACGCTGGAGGAGATCGCCGCCCACCTGGGTGTGGACTCTCTGGCTTACCTCAGCAAAGAGGGCATGGTGGAAGCGGCCCAGGCCCATTCCGGCCATTTCTGCACCGCCTGCTTCGACGGTGCCTATCCGATCGAGATGGAGGAGTCGGTACGCAACAGCAAGCTGATGCTGGAGCCCGCTGGCCTGGCCGCCCAGCTCAGCACCGCCAGCGGTCGCTGAGGCTCGCTCAACTGACCTGCTCGTCCCCCTGGTGCAGCGGCACCAGGGCCTGGAGCTCCTGATTGGGACCCAGATCTAGCTGCAACCCGGTGCCGCTGCAATCTTGCAGCTCCAGGCTGGACGGCTGGAGCCGCAGGCTGCGGTTGTTTCCCAGGCTCACGGCTACCAGGCTGGTAGCGGCGCTCAGGGCAACGAGGGCATCGTTCCGCTCGCTGAAGCGCAGGCCGATTTGACCCATGTCACCGCGCTGGCAGGAGCGCAGTTCGGCCACCGCCAATCGCTTCACCTGGCCCCTGCTGCTGGCCAGCAGCACCGCCTCGTCCGTTGTCACGCTGCAGGCGCCCACCACCGTTTCATCTGGCAGTAACCGCAGCAGCATCGTGCCCTGGGCGGTCCGTCCCATCAGGGGGAGGTTGGTGCCGTCCACTGCCAGGCGCAGCACCCGGCCCGCACTGCTGGCGGTCACCAGCTCGTCGCCCTCCCGGCAGAGCACCACCTGACGCAGGGATACCCCCTCCTTGAGTTTGAGCACCGTGGCCGCCCTGCCAGAGAGCTCCTGCACGTCTTCAAATGGCAACCGCTTGAAGCGACCATCGCTGCTCAGTAGCCCCAGGCTCAGGCTTCCACTGGTCTGGTCGGCAGGCAGTGCCAGCACCTGAACCACGGAGCCACCGTCCAGGCTGTCAGGCAGGAACTTCTCCAGGTTGCCGGGCTGCTGGCCGGCAAATTCCCAGCGCAAGAGGGCCACCCGGCCGTCGGCCGTGAACGCCAGCACCTGGGGCTGTTGTTGGACGGGCAGGATCAGCCGTGCCGGCGAGGGATGTTCGCCCTGCGTGATCGGCTGATCCAGGTGCAAGCGGCCCAGCAGTTGGGGGCTGAGCACCTTCACGGCGCCATCGGCCTGGATCAACAGGCGGCTATCCGCCGGCAAGGCTGCCAGGGCCTGCTGTCGCTGCAGTTCGGCGTTGGGTCGCTGGGCCGCCGTGCGCTGTGCCACCAGCTCATCGCCGCCTTCGACGAGCCGGGTGCGGCGGGGGGTAGCAAAGCGTTTCTTGAGGGTTTTTAGCTCCGTCACCATGGCATCCAACAGCACACTGCGCTGATCGAGCAGGTGACGCAGACGCGTGCGTTCCTGACGTAGATCCTCGGCCTCCTGGCGCAAGCTCTCCTGCTCCAGGCCAGTGAGCCGACGCAGGGGCATCGCTAACACCGCGTCGGCCTGGCGCTCACTCAGGTCGAGATGCACCTGCAGGCTGGCCCGGGCGCTGGCGGCATCGCGCGCCTCCTGAATCATCGTGATCACCCGCCGCAGGTCGGCCAGAGCCTTGAGCAGACCTTCCACCACTTCCAGGCGGTCTTCGCAGCGCTTGAGGGCGTGGCGGGTGCGCCGGATCAGGGTGTGTTCCCGGTAGTCCAGGAATTCCTCCAGCAACTGGCGCAGGCTGAGCTGGCGGGGCTGGCCGTTCACCAGCGCCAGCAGGATGGCGCCGAAGTTGTTTTGCAGGGCCGTACGGCGCTGCAGGTCGGCCAACACCTTGTGGGGGTCGGCATCTCGGCGCAGTTCCACAACCACCCGCATGCCCTCGCGGTCGGATTCGTCGCGGATGTCAGCGATGCCGCCGATCTTTCCGTCATTCACCAGCTCGGCCAGTTTCTCGATCCAGCCCGCCTTGCTCAGCTGGTAGGGCAGCTCGGTGACCACCACCGCCCCGCGGCGGTGCCGACCCTTGCCGGGTTGTACCTCTTCGATGTGGGCCACGCCCCGCATCGGGATGCTGCCACGGCCGCTGAGGTAGGTGTCCCGGACGCCAGTGCCTACCAGCACCTCGCCGCCGGTGGGAAAATCCGGACCCGGCACCAGTTCCAGCAGTTTCGCGTCGGGCAGGTCGGGTTTACGGATCAGGGCGATCAGGGCATCGACGATTTCACCGAGGTTGTGGGGCGGGATGCTGGTGGCCATGCCCACGGCAATGCCGCTGCAGCCGTTCAGGAGCAGGAAGGGCAGCTGGGCCGGCAGCACGGTTGGTTCCTGCTGGGAGCCGTCGAAGTTCGAGGCGAAATCAACAGTGTCGTCGCTGATCTCTTCAAGTAGCCCAGTGTGGGCGATCGGCGCCAGGCGTGTTTCCGTGTACCGCATCGCCGCCGGTGGGTCGTCATCCACCGAGCCGAAGTTGCCGTGGCCATCGAGCAGCGGGTGGCGGCTGGCGAAGGTCTGCACCAGCCGCACCAGGGCGTCGTACACCGCCTGATCGCCATGGGGGTGGTACTTGCCGAGCACATCGCCCACCACGCGGGCGCACTTGCGGTAGGGCCGATCAGGGGTCAGCCCCAGCTCGTGCATGGCGAAGAGGATGCGCCGCTGCACTGGTTTGAGGCCGTCACGCACGTCCGGCAGGGCTCTGCCCACGATCACGCTCATGGCGTACTCGAGGTAGGAGCGCTGCATCTCCTGATGCAGGGCGATCGGCTGGACCCGCAGGTCGTCTGGTTGTTCTGCTCGTCGCTCCTCGGCCATCCGGTGCTGGGAACTGAGGGCGCAATCTGGGGCTCAGCCTACCGATGCCCCCAAGGGGGCTCCGTTTCCTACTCCTCGTTCCCGTTGTCCTCGGGGTTGGCATTGGCCATGGCCCTGTCCACATCAGCTTTCAGCTCGGTCTGTTGCAGCAGCAGCTGGGTTGTTTGACGCAGCCTGGGTCCCCACAACTGCTCCTTCTGATAGCTGTCGAGCACATAGTCGGGTTCGCTGTCCAAGGCTTGACTGGCCCGTTGCAGAGCTTCCTGGCGTGCGGCCGCTCCACGCTGGAACAGGGCTGCCGCCAGGGCGAGATTGGGTTCGGCGGCGTCTGGTTTGATCTCCAGCACCCGTCGCCAGCGCTCGATGGCCCGGTCTGCTTCGCCCTTCTCGTAGAACACCAAGGCCTGGTTGTTGATCGCTTCCCAGAAGTCCTTGCGCAAGCGGGTGGCCCGCTCGAACGCGGCCAGCGCCTGACGGGGCTGGTTGAGCAGGATGTGGGCGTTGCCCAGATCGAAGTAGG
>JBIKUY010000229.1:0-4066 GCA_044347355.1 Prochlorococcaceae cyanobacterium
CCCCGCAGACCGCACCAGCACCTGCACCAGCACCTGCCCGGCCTCCCCACCCATCACCGACCACTCACCAAGCACCCCCCAGCAGCCATGGCCAGCCCCACCGACGCCCCCTCCACCACCAGCTGCTGCAGCCCCACCGACGTCAGCCGCGGCGTGCAGGAGTACTACGGCGCCACCCTCAGCAGCAGCGCCGACCTGCGCACCGACGCCTGCTGCGATGCCAGCAGCGTGCCGGCGGCCCTGCGCCCGCTGCTGGCCCGCATCCACCCCGAGGTGCTGGCGCGCTACTACGGCTGCGGCCTGGTGGTGCCGCCGCTGCTGGAGGGCCTGCGGGTGCTGGATCTGGGCTGCGGCAGTGGCCGGGATGTGTACCTGCTGGCCCAGCTGGTGGGCGCCGGCGGCGCGGTGGTGGGGGTGGACATGACGCCCGAGCAGCTGGCGGTGGCCCGCCGGCACCAGGCGCACCATGCCGAGCAGTTCGGCTTCGCCAACGTGACGTTCCTGGAGGGCCGCATCGAGCAGCTCGATCAGCTGCCCCTGGAGCCCGGCAGCTTCGATCTGGTGATCTCCAACTGCGTGGTGAACCTCTCGGCCGACAAGCTGGCCGTGCTGAACGGGGTGCGGCGCCTGCTCAGGAGCGGCGGTGAGTTCTTCTTCGCCGACGTGTACGCCGACCGGCGCGTGCCCGAGGCCCTGCGCCACGATCCGGTGCTCTACGGCGAATGCCTCAGCGGCGCCCTTTACTGGAACGACTTCCTGCGCCTGGCTCGCCGAGCCGGCTTCGCCGATCCCCGCCTGGTGAACGACCGGCCCCTGGAGATCACCGATGCCGAGCTGGCCGCGCGCACCGGCGCGATCCGCTTCTTCTCCGCCACCTACCGGCTGTTCCACCTCCCCGAGCTGGAGGATGCCTGCGAAGACCACGGCCAGGCGGTGATCTACCGCGGCACGATCGCCGAGCACCCCCACGCCCTGCCTTTCGACAAGCACCACTGGATCGAGGCCGGCAAGGTGTTTCCCGTGTGCGGCAACACCTTCCGCATGCTCGAAGGCAGCCGCCTGGCGCCCCACTTCAGCTTCATCGGCGATTTCAGCCGCCACTACGGCCTGTTCGAGGGCTCCGGCACCACCATCCCCTTCGACGGAGGGGCCACACCGATGGCAACCTCAGCGACGAACGGTGCCTGCTGCTGAAGCTCAGTGATGCTGGCCTGGGGAGGCGATCCCTTGCGACCAGCATCACTCCAACACCGGCAAGGCAAGGGTGCCAGCCCTGCGCGGCAAACGGATCGGCAGGGCACTGCGGGCAAACCAACCCTCCGGGCCCACAGGCCACACCAGGCGCTTCAGCAGGGCCAGCACGGCCAGCCGGTCTGGCGGCGCCTGACGCACCGGCCAGGCACCGGGCTGTTGGTAGAGCTGCCCCTGGAGCCGGACGGCTTCCGCCTGGGACCGCCAGAGCCAGTGGGCGCCGAGCTGTACCCGGCCCCCGGAACTCCGCATCTGCTCCAGCCGCAGGGCCAGGGGTTCGGTTCCCAGGCAGTCGGCGTGAATCAGCAGCGGCCAATGCGGCTCCGGCAGCTCTCCACCGGGATCTGCGGCCGACCAGTCCAGCTCCACACCCCGTTCGCTGATGGCCGTGAGCCGCACAGCCCAGCGCCGCGGTCCCTGCTCGAGAACCCCCTGGGCGTGCACGGGCCGGAACCAGACCACGGCATCGGTGGGGAACCGATCCCAACAGGCCCGCACGGCTGCCAGCAGGCTGCCGATCGCCAGCGAGCTCCACACCAGCGGCAGCGCCGGGCTCGGCTGGGGCACCAGCAGGGCCAGATTGGCCAGCTGGAGACCGAGCAACAGCAGCAGGGGCAGCACCAGCCAAAGCGCCGGCGCCGGCTGGCCCGAGGGGGTTTCCTTGGGCGTGACCTGAAAGGACCGCGGGCGGCCCAGAACCGTGCCCAGCACGGCCAGCAACACCGGCACCACAAACACCCAGCGATAAAGCTCGGGCATCAGTGCCGAGCGGGCGCCATGGCTGAACCAGCGCACCAGCAGCACCTGGGCGAGCAGCAGCGGCAGGGCCACGCTGAGCGCGCCCTGGTCGGGAAGCACCAGGGGCGGAACACCCAGCAGGCCGAAGCTGAGCGGCATCAGCACCAGCACCAGCTGGGGGATCACGTTGAACCAGTGGAGGATGCCCTCGAGAAAGGCCAGCCGCTGCAGGGGGTTGAGACCCGGGATGACCAGAGGATTCGCCGTGGTTCGCAACGTCTGGAGCGTGCCGCTTGCCCAGCGGCTGCGCTGACGCGCCATCGCCACCAGGCTGGGCGGGGCCAGGCCGGCGCTGAGTTTCTCGTTGAGGTAAAGGATGCGGTGGCCCGCCGCGCTGAGGCGGATCCCCGTGGCCAGGTCTTCGGAGGGGGTGCCGGTTTCAAAGCCGCCCACCTGCTCGAGGGCAGACCGCCGCACCAGGAAGGAGGTGCCGGCACACACCACGGCACCCACCCCCTGGCGGGTGGGTTCGATCCAGCGATAGAACACCTCCTCGTCCGGCATCAGCCAGCGCTCGAGACCCAGGTTGCGGCTCACCGGGTCGGGATTCATGTAGCTCTGGGGGGTCTGCACCAGGGCCACCCGCGGATCGTCGAACAGCCCCACGGTGCGGGTCAGGAAATGCCGCTGGGGCACCACATCGGCATCGAACACGAGCAGGAGATCCCCGTGCAGGTGGGGCAGGGCGTGATTGAGATTGCCTGCCTTGGCATGGCGACCATCCGTTCGGCTGAGATAGCGGCAGCCCAGGCGCAGGCACAGGTCGGCCAGTTCCGGCCGGGCTGCATCGTCGAGCAGCCACACCACGACCCCGGGATACTCCAGGGCCAGGCAACCCCGCAGGGAGCGCTCCAGCAGCTCCAGCGGTTCACCGCGGCTGGGCACCACCACATCGACCCTGGCAAGCCGCCTGGACTCGCAGCGGATCCGGCGCTCCAGCCGCTGGGCGGCCTGGTGCGCCTCCTCAGCGATCGGCGGCTGCCGGAACCAGGCCAGCCCCAGCTGCAACACTCCGTGGCCCACCAGGATCACCTCGGCGGCCAGCAACAGCAGGCTCAGGGCGGTGGCCTCGGCGCTCACGAGGTTGAGGGTGCTGGTGACACGCCACAGCAGATAACGGCCACTCAGCAGCGCGACGAGCACGATCGCGCTGCGGCGCACGCGGATGCTGTGGGCGGTGTGGGGCCTGCGGCGCAACACCGAGGCCCAGAGCACCACCAGCAGGGCGGGCAACCAGGCCGGACTCAGGGCCATCGGCCCGACGGCGCAACGGCGGCGCCCCACCAGGAACCGGGCCGCTGCCTGCGCCTCAGGACATCAGCGGGCGCGCAGGCGAAGGGGAAACAGGGAGCGGACAGAGGCAGAGCACTGGGGACCACACCAGGAGGGATCCGGACCCAGGGAGTACCGGCAACCGGGCCATCCGGATCTCAGGGCGAGGGAGCGACGGCGGAGCGGACAGCTCCATCAGGGCGGAAAGCCGGTGGTGGCAGCCCCTGGCTGCCCTGTTTTTTATGGTGGCCCCTCGCCCTCACCCGCCCGCACCTCCACCATGCAGGACAAACTCACCCTGATGATCCCCGGTCCCACGCCGGTGCCGGAAACCGTCCTGCAGGCCATGGGCCGCCACCCGATCGGCCACCGCAGCGCCGATTTTCAGAAGATCGTCAAGCGCACCACCGAGCAGCTCCAGTGGCTGCACCAAACCAAGAGTGATGTGCTGGTGATCACCGGCAGCGGCACCGCGGCCATGGAGGCCGGGATCATCAACGTGCTGAGCAAGGGCGACACGGTGCTCTGCGGCGACAACGGCAAGTTCGGCGAGCGCTGGGTGAAGGTGGCCCAGGCCTATGGCCTGGACGTGCAGGTGATCAAGGCCGAGTGGGGCCAGCCCCTCGATCCGGAAGCCTTCCGCGCCGCCCTGGAGGCCGACACGGCCAAGGCGATCAAGGCGGTGATCCTCACCCACTCGGAAACCTCCACGGGGGTGATCAACGACCTGGAGACGATCGCCAGG
>JBIKUY010000230.1:0-4062 GCA_044347355.1 Prochlorococcaceae cyanobacterium
ACACGTGGCTCGGATTGCAGGCGTCGATATCCCTCGCGACAAGCGGGTTGAGATCGCCCTCACCTATGTGTATGGCATCGGTCTCACCCGTGCCCAGAAAATTCTCGCCAAGGCCGGGGTGAGCCCCGACATCCGCGTGAAGGACCTCAGCGACGCCGATGTGCAAAAGCTGCGCGGTGCCGCCGACAGCTTCACCTTGGAAGGCGACCTCCGCCGCCAAGAGGGCATGGCTCTCAAGCGTCTTCAGGACATCGGCTGCCTGCGGGGCCGGCGCCATCGCATGGGTCTGCCCGTGCGCGGCCAGCGCACCCGCACCAACGCCCGTACCCGGCGCGGCGCCCGGAAGACCGTGGCCGGCAAGAAGAAGTAGGCCTCCCAGAGGCCTTTCGTTTACTGCCGCCGCAAGCCACCGACCTCTCCAATATCCCGTCATGCCTCTGCGGGCGTGACACCTGTGCTCTGCCGGATCTGCTCCCGCCCATCTCCAACGGGAGGGGAAAACCTGCCGAACCGTCACCAGAGCCTCTTCCTAGTTCCCCGATCACCTCTGCTGCCCCGGCAGCGTCATCACCATGGCCAAGCCAGCCAAGAAATCAGGCCCCAAAAAGGCCAAGCGCAATGTCCCCAACGGGGTTGCCCACATCCAGAGCACCTTCAACAACACCATCGTGTCGATCACTGACACGGCTGGCGAAGTGATCTCCTGGAGCTCAGCCGGGGCCAGCGGCTTCAAGGGAGCCCGCAAAGGCACTCCCTTCGCCGCTCAGACCGCCGCAGAAGCTGCCGCTCGCCGTGCCCTCGAGCAAGGCATGCGCCAGATCGAGGTGCTTGTGCGCGGTCCTGGGTCCGGACGAGAAACAGCGATCCGTGCCCTGCAAGTCGCAGGCCTGGAGATCACCCTGATCCGAGATGTGACACCCCTGCCCCACAACGGCTGCCGCCGTGCCAAGCGCCGTCGGGTCTGATCCGTCGTCCCTTCCCCAACGGGAATCCGCCAACCCACCGAGCCTCAGACCGTGCTGCACTACCAAATCGACCGGATCGAACACCAGGTCAGTGAAAACCGGTCCCAGACCGGTGTTTTTCTGATCGGTCCCCTGGATCGCGGCCAGGCCACAACCCTGGGCAATGCCCTGCGACGCGTCCTGATCGGCGCCCTTGAAGGCAGTGCGATCACGGCCGTGCGCATCGCCGGCGTGAACCACGAGTACGCCACCGTTCCCGGCGTGCGGGAGGACGTTCTGGACATTCTGCTCAACTGCAAGCAGGTGTCCGTGAGCAGCCGCAGCCGCGAACTCGAGATCGGTCGGCTTGTGGTGAGCGGACCAGCCACCGTCACGGCCTCCGACCTGCAGTTCTCCTCCCAGGTGCAGGTGATTGATCCCGATCGCCTGATCGCCACCGTGGCCGATGGCCACAGTCTGGAGATGGAAGTGCACGTGGAGCGGGGCGTGGGCTACCGCCCCGTTGACCGCCACAGCGAAGACACCAGCGCCATCGATCTTCTGCAGATCGATGCGGTGTTCAAGCCGGTGAAACGCGTGAATTACACGGTGGATGAAACCGCTGTGGGTGAAGGAGGTTCAGCCCGCGAGCGTCTGCGGCTGGAGATCGAGACCAACGGCAGCATCACCCCCGATGACGCCATGGCTCAAGCGGCCAATCAACTGATCGCCCTCTTCCAGCCATTGGCCAGCCTCACGGCCGTGGAGGAACCCGGACTGGAGCCTGAGCCCTCAGCCGAGGCCCAGATTCCCCTTGAGGAACTCAACCTCTCTGTACGGGCCTACAACTGCCTGAAGCGCGCCCAGGTCAACTCCGTGAGTGACCTGATGGGCTTCAGCTACGAAGATCTGCTGGAGATCAAGAACTTCGGCTCCAAGTCAGCCGATGAGGTGATCGAAGCGCTCGAGCGCATCGGTATCACCCTGCCCCAGAGCCGCACCAGCGCCTGAATCGGCGGCCATCCTTTCTCCCCGTCGTTCACACCAGGATCACCACACCAATGCGCCATCAATGCCGAGTCCCCCAACTGGGACGCCCCGCCGACCAACGTAAAGCCATGCTGCGTGGTCTCACCACTCAGCTGATCCGCGAAGGTCGCGTCACCACCACCAAGGCCCGAGCCAAGGCTCTGCGCGATGAGGCCGAGCGGATGATCACCCTGGCCAAGGAAGGCAGCCTGGCCGCCCGCCGTCGGGCCATCGGCTACATCTACGACAAGCAGCTCGTTCATGCCCTGTTTGACAAGGCTCAGGAACGCTACGGCGATCGCCAGGGTGGCTACACCCGCATCATCCGCACAGTGCCTCGCCGCGGCGACAACGCTGAGATGGCCATCATTGAGTTGGTGTGATCTCTCGGCCGTTGGTTGCAGGACCCGATTGTGAGTCCTCTTCATTGCCGCAGATCCAGGAATTCTTTTCTCTGCTAGCCGTGGCGGTCTTCACCGCCACGGCTTTTTATTGGTAACCCGTGAGCTGGCATGGCTTTGTCTCCCGGCACGTGTGACCCCACTGCCCCAAACACAAGCCCCCCTCTCCGGCGCATCGCCCTCTGCCTGCAGTACGACGGTCAGCCGTTTCACGGATGGCAGCGCCAGCGCAATGCATGCAGCGTGCAGGACACGCTGGAAGACGCGATCCGCAGGCTGGATCCCGCAAGCAGCGGCCGCACCATCGCGGCCGGGCGTACCGACACCGGCGTGCATGCCGCAGCCCAGGTGGTTCACTTCGACTGCGCTGGTCCGATCCCTGCCCAGCGCTGGCCCAAGGCGCTCAATGGTGTGTTGCCAGCGACTGTGCGCGTACGGGCTGCAGCCCAGGTACCAGACCAATGGCACGCCTGCTTTTCGGCCACCCACCGGCGCTATCGCTACACCATCTACAACGGTCAGCGTCCGAATCTGTTCCTCGCTCCCTGGTGCTGGCACCGCTATCGCCTGCGCCTCAACGAAAGCCTGATAAGCCGTGCTCTTGAGGGCATGCTCGGGGAGCACGACTTCGCGGCCTTCCAGCGGGCGGGCAGTCGGCGCAGCCACTCCCGCACCTGCTTGCAGGAGGTGCGTGTGGAGCGGAGGGGCGACCTGATCGAAGTGGAACTGCAGGCCAGCGGCTTTCTCTACGGCATGGTGCGGTTGGTGATGGGGCAACTGGTGGCTGTGGCCGAAGGCCGGCTAACCGTGGAGGCCTTTGAGCAGCGCTGGCGGCTACGCCAGAGAACAGAGGTAAAGGAGGCGGCGCCGGCCCATGGGCTCTGCCTGCTACGGGTGGGCTACCCGCAGCCTGTCTTTCCCGAACCCGCCTGGTATGATTGCCAACCGCGGTTTCAGCTGGAACTTTCCGACCCGCCTCCCACTTCCTGAGATCCGGTTTCCAACCGGCCAGGCAGTAGGTGCTACCAGGAAAGGTTCCCCGCTGGCCAACCCGTCAATCCGCGGGCCCTCAACCGGCCAAGCGGTAGGGTCAAGAGGTTGCGACTGACACACAAGCACTGCTCACTCAGCACTGCCCATACGTGCCTGCCCGAACCCACGACCACCAGCCCAGCCCCCTACGGCCTGCCGGTGCCTGACCAGGCGATATGAACAAGACTCCCCTGCCCTCCGTTGATTCTCTCCACCGCCAGTGGTACCTGGTGGATGCCGAGAATCAGACCCTCGGCCGACTGGCCAGCGAGGTGGCTTCCGTGCTGCGAGGCAAAAACAAGCCCACCTACACACCCCACCTCGACACGGGTGATTTCGTCATCGTGATCAACGCTGACAAAATCCGGGTTAGCGGCAACAAGCCCACCCAGAAGCTCTATCGCCGCCACTCCGGCCGTCCCGGTGGCATGAAGACCGAAACCTTCGCCCACCTGCAGGCCCGCATCCCCGAGCGGATTGTTGAAAAGGCCGTGAAAGGGATGCTTCCCCACAACGCCCTCGGCCGCCAGCTGTTCCGCAAGCTGAAGGTCTACAAGGGCAGTGAGCATCCCCACGCCGCCCAACAACCCCAGGCTCTCGCCCTCGATCCCGCCGCCGCCGCCCAATGAGCACCTCCAAAGTCGTCTACTGGGGTA
>JBIKUY010000232.1:0-4053 GCA_044347355.1 Prochlorococcaceae cyanobacterium
CCTGGGGGGCCACGTCGCGGAAGGCCAGGCAGAGCGCATCGGCATACACCTGATCACAGGGAATCTCGCCCCGCAGGATGCGGCCGAAGATTGTGTCGGTGGGCATGTCGTTGGGCATGTCGTCAGCGGGGGCCATGGCGACGGATCCAGACAGGGGATGGGACAGGAGGTGGCACTGGCTGAGCAGTGACTGAGCCGCGTGCTCTCCCCCTGGCGATGTTGGCACGGTGCACCACGGCGGCGTTGCAGGGTCTGGAGGCCCAGCCGGTGACGGTGGAGGTAGACCTGGGGCCGGGTCTGCCGGCGCTCACCCTGGTGGGCCTGGCCGATGCGGCCGTGCTGGAGGCGCGGGAGCGGGTGCGCTCAGCCCTGCGCCACAGCGGCTACCGGGTGCCCCAGGGCCGGGTGGTGGTGAACCTGGCGCCAGCCGACCTGCGCAAGGAGGGGCCGGGCTTCGACTTGCCCGTGGCCCTGGGCCTGCTGATGGCCAGCGGCCAGCTGGCGCCGGCCAGCCTGGCGGGGGTTTGGAGCGCGGGGGAGCTGGGGCTGGATGGCAGCCTGCGGCCGATCCGGGGCATGCTCTCGATCGCCCTGCAGGCCCGTGCCAGCGGCGCCCGGGCCCTGCTGCTGCCAGCCGCCAATGGCACCGAGGCGGCGCTGGTGGAGGGCCTGGCCCTTTGGCCAGCCACCAGCCTCAGTGATCTGCTGTGCCGGCTGGCTGGCGGCGGCGGCGATTGGCCAGCGCCAACGGCCCCCGCCCCAGGCCAGCCCCAGGGCCAGGGCGGTGATCTGGCCGAGATCCAGGGCCAGAGCCATGGCCGCCGCGCCCTGGAGATCGCGGCGGCCGGCGGCCACCACCTGTTGCTGGTGGGGCCACCGGGCAGCGGCAAAACGATGCTGGCCCGCCGGCTTGCGTCGCTGCTGCCGCCACTGGATCGCAGTGCGGCCCTGGAACTCACCCGGATTCACTCGGTAGCGGGGCAGCTGCCGGCGGCGGGCCAAATCCTGCTGCAGCGCCCCTTCCGCGCCCCGCACCACAGCTGCACCGGCGCAGCCCTGATCGGCGGTGGCATCAATCCGCGGCCGGGCGAACTGGCCCTGGCCCACCGGGGGGTGCTGTTTCTTGATGAACTGGCCGAGTTCCGCCCCGGCGTGCTCGACCTGTTGCGCCAACCGCTAGAGGAGGGGGAGATCCGGCTGCAACGGGCTCGCCAGCGCCTGTGCTTTCCTTGCGCGATCACCCTGGTGGCGGCATCCAATCCCTGCCGCTGCGGCTGGCATGGCGATCCCGAACGGGCCTGCCGCTGCACCGAAGCGGAGCGGCGCCGCTATTGGGGGCGGCTGTCAGGTCCGTTGCTCGACCGCATCGACCTGCAGGTGGTCATGCGCAGAGCCAATGCCCATGAGCTGGCCGCCCCCTACCAGGGCGCTGGCCAGAAGGCGGAGTCTGCAGCAGCGACGCCCGAAACCAGCGCTGTGGTGGCCGGCCGGGTGGCCCGAGCACACCGGCTGATGGCCCGCCGCAACCCGGGTGGGGTGTGCAATGCCCGCCTGCCCTTGGCGACACTGCAGCGACTGGCCCAGCCGGATGAAGCTGCCCTACAGCTCTGGCAACTGGCACTAGCCCAAGGGCGAATCAGCGCCCGTGGCGGCGAGCAGCTCCTGAGGGTAGCCCGCACAATCTGCGACCTCAACGGCGAGCGTCAGATCAGTGAAGCGGCGATTGCCGAGGCACTGCTGTACAGGAGCCTGGATCAGCAGGAGGACAGGCACTGATCTGCCAGCTGGATCAGCGGCGACGGCGGCGCTGCTGGGCCTTGCGCTTGTACTTCTCTGTGGGGGTTTCGTGGTGGCGCAGACGCTTGAGGTCGGCAAAGATGCCTGCCTTGGACACCTGACGCTTGAAGCGACGCAGGGCCGACTCGATGCCTTCGTTTTCGCCGACGGTGACCTGGGTCATGAAGCAGGAGGTGGAGTCAATGAGCTAGCCACCCTAGCAACCACCCCCTTAAGGCCTTAGGAGCCGCTTGTAAAGGGCTGCACCGGCAGGCCATTGGCAGGCAGGGCGGGCAGACTGGGGAGGGAGGGCGAGGCCACAGCCTCGCCACCACCGGGCCAGTCGGCCCGGTAGAGATACACATGGCCCAGGTTGCGACCGCCGTAGGCACGGCGCTTGAGCTCCCAGCCGGGCTCCAGAACCAGTTGGAGGAAGCCTGTGCCAGCTCCCTGGGTGCGGGCCACCACCATCTCCGGCCCCGCTCCGGGGGTGGTGGGCACGGCCAGGAGCACGTTGTCATCGGGGCGCCGGATCACGCTCAGCCGGTAGGTGGGAGCCAGGTCGGTGCCGCCCACCCTCACGGAATAGCCGTTGGCGTCGAGAAAGCGACCGCAGATGCCGGTGAAGTCAAACGTGGTGAGCAGCGGATTCACCTGAGCGGGTTGGCTGCCCAGTGTTTCGTAGCAGGGCCGTCGGTTGTTGAGCTGCTCGTAGATGTTCAGTTGGGCCCGAGTGCCATCGCCGATCGGGGCTGACACCAACACGAAGTTCTGTTGGTTCAGATCAGCCATCTGGAAGAGGGAGCCGGCGACCACAGGGCCCGCCGTGGCGCCCCCCAGGGCAGCGGCCAAACCGGTGGCCACCATGGCGGCGCGGTGCAGGGGGGAGAAGCCCATGGCGGCGATGTCCTTGCTGGCGCCAATCGTATGCAGCGAGTCGCGACCGGGCCAGGGTGAAGCGGGACACTCAGGCAAGCGTCGGCGGGGCCGTCAGTTCAGACCGGCTTGTTGATCCGGATCGCCAGCAAAAGGGCTGCCACAGTGCCGGGCAGGCTCAGACCAAGAATCCAGCGGGTTGTACCCACCCCTAGATCAGGTTCGCCATAGGCCAGCTCGAACACGCAGCCCGTGGCGGCGATTCCGAGCAGGCATGCCAGGGCCAGGAACACCCCGGCCAGAGGTTTCATCGGCATCGGGGCAGGCTCAACGAATCGACTGGACATCGCCACGGGCAAAGCCGTGCTCCTGCAGCTCCGCGTTGAGGCTGAGCTCATCGGTGACCCGATCCACAAACAGCACCCCATTGAGGTGGTCCATCTCGTGCTGGATGCAGCGGGCCAGCAGACCGTCGGTCTTCATCCGCTGGGGGCGGCCCAGCTCATCGCGGAAGGCCACTTCCACCGTGGTGGGGCGCACCACGTTGAGATACACCCCCGGGATGCTGAGGCAGCCCTCCTCGTAGGTTTCCAGGCCGGGACCAAAGGAACGGATCTCGGGATTGATCAGCACCAGCGGGGGGGCCGCCGCATTCTCGGGATCGAGGTCGATCACCAGCAACTGCTTGTGCACCCCCACTTGGGGAGCCGCCAGACCAATGCCCTTGGCGGCATACATCGAGCGCAGCATGTCGCGAGCCAGATCGCGCACTGATTCATCCACCTTGCTGATGCGCTTGGCCGGCGTGCGCAGCACGGTGTCACCCAGGGTGTGGATGGTGAGCGACGGGTCACTGTCCGCCTGCTTGGGCACCTGAACCTGGCGGCTGGACTGCTCCGCCGTTCGGACCATCTGGGCGAAGCTGCGGGCCAAGGGCCGATCCTCTCTACGTTGATGCGAGTTTAAGGCGGACCTGTGGACGACGGGTTGGCAAACCCCAGAGCGGCGGACCCGGTAGAGCCCCCAACAGATCACTCATCCGGCCCGCTGCCGGCCCAGCTGGTGGTGGGCCGCACGCCGAGCCAGAAGGAAACCTGCTTTGCCGATGGCTGGCTGTACTGGCTGGAACAGCGGCCCGCCGAAGGGGGCCGCACCACCTTGCTGCGCCGGCCGGCCGATCGGAGCGAGGCGGCAGCCACGGAACTCACCCCGGCCCCCTGGAACCTGCGCAGCCGCGTGCATGCCTACGGCGGCGGCAGCTTCTGCTGCGGCGGCGGCTGGGTGGTGTTCGCCGATGACGGCGACCGCTGCTTGTGGGCCCTCGATCTGCAGCGGGCGGGCAGCCCCCACCGGCTCACCTCCCCGCCGGCCGCCCCGGGGGAGCGGGCCTTCGCCGACGGG
>JBIKUY010000231.1:0-4053 GCA_044347355.1 Prochlorococcaceae cyanobacterium
CGGCTGCGATCTTGAAGGCAACGGTGGCCAGCACGAACACCAGGGCCAGGGCGGCGATCGGGCTGGCGCTGGTCTGCAGGGCTACGCCTACGGCCTCCAGGCTTGTGGCGCCACCGGTGAGTCCATAGAGCAGGGAGGCGCCGTAGAGAAACACGGCGGCAGCGGCCGAGCCCACGAGCAGGTATTTGAGTGCTGCCTCGGAGCTGCGGGCGTCGCGCTTCATGTAGCCCGAGAGCAGGTAGCTGGCCACGGATAGGGTTTCCAGCGACACGAAGATGCTCACCAGGTCGGTGGACCCGCACAGGAACATTGCCCCGAGGGTGGCCGCCAGCAGGATCGCCGCGTACTCACCTACAGGGGTGCCGCTTTGCTCCACGTAGCGCCAGCTGAGCATCAGCGTGATCAGGGTGGAGGCCGCTACCACTGCCCGGAAGGCGATCGCCAGGTTGTCGGCCAGGAAGCTGCCCAGGAAGGATGGCGCCAGGGCGGGATCACTCCACTGCAGGGCAAGCAACACCAGGGCGCCACCCAGGCCCGCGTAGCTGAAGGGCGGCACCCAGCGGCTGGCGGCCTTCTCGCCGGCAAGATCCACCAGCAAGCAGGCCAGCAGGGCAAGTAGCACCGCCCCTTCCGGCGCGATTGTGCCGGCATTGAGCTGGCTGGCCAGGTTGGCCACACCTGCACCACTGCCGATGGCCTCGACCGCGGGATTGACCGCGGTGAGCAGGGCGCCGGGCAGGGACATCACAGCGGCTCGAGCCAGGTTTGCTGGGGGTGACTGTAGCCGCGTTGTTCCCACCCTCTGGACAGCCGGTGCGATAAAGAGGGAAGCGGTCGTCCACCTGCCTGTGGGTCACACCCTGGTCATTGTCGAGAGCCCCACCAAGGCCCGCACCATCCGCGGCTTCCTGCCCAAGGATTTCCGGGTGGAGGCGTCCATGGGGCATGTGCGCGACCTGCCCAACAACGCCAGTGAGATTCCCGCCGCCCACAAGGGCGAGAAGTGGGCCAACCTGGGCGTGAACACCGCCAACAACTTCGAACCCCTCTACGTGGTGCCGAAGGACAAGAAAAAGGTGGTGAAGGAACTCAAGGACGCCCTCAAGGGCGCCGACCAGCTGCTGCTGGCCACGGATGAAGATCGGGAAGGCGAATCGATCAGCTGGCACCTGCTGCAGTTGCTCAGCCCCAAGGTGCCGGTGAAGCGGATGGTGTTCCACGAGATCACCAAAGAAGCGATCGGCCGCGCCCTGGACCAGACCCGCGAGCTCGACATGGAGCTGGTGCACGCCCAGGAAACCCGCCGCATTCTCGATCGGCTGGTGGGTTACACCCTCTCGCCGCTGCTGTGGAAGAAGGTGGCGTGGGGGCTGAGCGCCGGCCGGGTGCAGTCGGTGGCGGTACGCCTGCTCGTGCAGCGGGAGCGGGCTCGCCGGGCCTTCCGCAGCGGCAGCTACTGGGACCTCAAGGCCCGGCTGGAGCAGGCCGGCAGCGGCTTTGAGGCCAAGTTGAGCCAGTTGGGCGGCGTGAAGATCGCCGGTGGCAGCGATTTCGATGAGAGCACCGGCGCCCTCAAAGCCGGCAGCAAGGTGCGCCTACTCGCCGAGGCCGAGGCGCGCCAGCTCCGGGAAGCCGTGCTGACCGCCCCCTGGCGGGTGGCGGCGGTGGAGGAGAAGCCCACGGTGCGCAAGCCGGTGGCCCCGTTCACCACCAGCACCCTGCAGCAGGAGGCCAACCGCAAGCTGCGGCTCTCGGCCCGGGAAACCATGCGCACGGCGCAGGGGCTATATGAGCGCGGCTTCATCACCTACATGCGCACCGACTCGGTGCACCTCAGCGACCAGGCGATCAGCGCTGCCCGCAGTTGCGTGGGCGCCAAGTATGGGAAGGACTATCTGAGCCCCTCAGCGCGTCAGTTCTCCACCAAGGCCCGCAATGCCCAGGAGGCCCACGAGGCGATCCGCCCGGCCGGCGAAAGCTTCCGTGACCCCTCGGCCACCGGCCTCGATAGCCGCGATTTGGCCCTCTACGACCTGATCTGGAAGCGCACGGTTGCATCCCAGATGGCCGACGCCAAGCTCACCATGCTGAGCGTGGATCTGGAGGTGGATGGCGGTGAGCTGGGCACCGCCTGCTTCCGGGCCAGCGGCAAGCGCATCGATTTCGCCGGCTTCTTCCGCGCCTATGTGGAGGGCTCCGACGACCCCGACGCCGCCCTCGAAGGTCAGGAGGTGCTGCTGCCGGCCCTCAAGGCCGGCGACAGCCCCGCCTGCAAGGCGGTGGAGGCCCTCGGCCACCAAACCCAGCCCCCCGCCCGCTACAGCGAGGCGGCCCTGGTGAAGATGCTCGAAAAGGAGGGCATCGGCCGACCCTCCACCTATGCCTCGATCATCGGCACGATCGTGGACCGGGGCTACGCCACCTTGGCGAATAATGCCCTTACCCCCAGCTTCACCGCCTTTGCGGTGACGGCCCTGCTGGAGGAGCACTTCCCGGATCTGGTGGACACCAGCTTCACCGCCCGGATGGAGAACACCCTCGATGAGATCTCCCACGGTCAGGTGCAGTGGCTGCCCTACCTGGAGAGCTTTTATAAGGGCGAGAAGGGCCTGGAAACCCAGGTGGCCCAACGGGAGGGCGACATCGATCCGGGCGCCTCGCGCACCGTGGAGCTCGAAGGCCTGCCCTGTGTGGTGCGCATCGGCCGCTTCGGCGCCTACCTGGAAACCAAGCGGGTGGCCGATGACGGCAGCGAGGAGCTGCTCAAGGCCACCCTCCCCCAGGAGATCACCCCGGGCGATCTCGATGCCGAAAAGGCTGAGCTGATTCTCAAGCAGAAGGCCGAGGGGCCTGAGGCGCTTGGGGAGGACCCGGAAACCGGCGAGCTGATCTATCTGCTCTTTGGCCAGTACGGCCCCTATCTGCAGCGGGGCCAGGTGAGCGACGAGAACCCCAAGCCCAAGCGGGCCTCACTGCCGAAGGGCGTTAAGCCGGAAGATCTCTCCCTGGAAGATGCCCTCGGCCTGCTGCGGCTGCCGCGCCAGCTGGGCGAGCACCCCGATGGCGGCAGGATCGAGGCCGGCCTGGGCCGCTTCGGCCCTTATGTCGTGCACCACAAGGGCAAGGGCGAAAAGGACTACCGCTCCCTCAAGGCCGAGGACGATGTGCTGATGGTGAGTCTCTCCCGCGCCCTTGAGCTGTTGGCGATGCCCAAGAAGGGCCGTGGCGGGCGCACGGCCCTCAAGGATCTGGGCACCCCTGAGGGCGGTGAGGAGGCGATCCAGCTGTTCGACGGCCCCTACGGCCTGTATGTGAAACAGGGCAAGGTGAATGCCTCCCTGCCGGAGGGCACCACCGCTGACACCATCACCCTGGAGCAGGCGGTGGAGCTGCTGGCCGCCAAGGCCGCCAGCGGCAAAGGCAAGGCCCGCAAGAGCACCGCTAAACCAGGTACGGCCAAAGCCAGTGCCGCCAGGAAGCCAGCGGCAAAGCCCCCAGCGGCCAGGAAGGCACCAGCCACTACCAAAACCGGCCGCCTGCGCGCAAGCGCCGTGCGGGTGATCAAGGCCGCCGACAGCTAATGGCTTCTCCCCTGACAATCCGCGCCTGCCTTGCCCTTGCTCTGGCCCTGCCCCTGGCGGGCTGTACTGGCACGCCCTTGGGGGAGCAGCTGAGCGATAGCTTTTCCGACCCGCCCGCTGGGGTGGCCGTGCCTGGCGATGCTTCTCCAGGCCAGCAACAGCCGGCTACCGCCGTGTCGCCGGCCAACGCCCCAGCAACGCCTAAGCCCACGCCCGCAGCCGCTCCGGCAGTCCAGCGGCCCGTGGCCCTGGCCCCGGCGCCCTACCGCCTGGTTTTGCGCCTGCCCGCCGCTGACCCCTCGGCTCCCTCCGAGGCGGTGACGGAGGCCCTGCGGGCGGCCGGCGTGAGCTTCGAGGTGGAGACGATCGAGCGGGTTCCGGCTGCCAACATTCCTGCCGAGCCTGTCCCCCCCCCCGCGCCAGGCCCCGGCCCCCCCAACCCCCCCCCCCCCCCCCCCCCCCCGTTTGCCCC
>JBIKUY010000233.1:0-4050 GCA_044347355.1 Prochlorococcaceae cyanobacterium
TGCCCCAGACCGCCATGGTGTTTGGTGATGCCAAGGCAGTGCTCCAGTCGCTGGTGAGTGAGCTGCGCAGCGCTGCATGATGGCCCTCTGAGGTCGGCAGCGCCCCCGAACCCTCATCGCCTTTGCCGTCACTATCCCGGGCTGCCTTCCCCACCCATCTGGCCGCCCCCGCCGTTTCGGCAGCGCTGGCCCTGGATCGGGCCCGATCTACAGACCATCCGGGATACCGTGCACCCTGACCGGCTGCCTGTCGACCAAGGCAAGCCTTGGACAGTGGCTATCCCCGGAAGCGGTTCCCTGCTGGTCCTGGAGGACCAGCCCATGGAGGGCCAGCCCAGGGCCTGGGTGCTGCTGGTGCATGGCCTGGGCGGCAGCAGCGGCCGGCAGGGTGTGCGGCGGTTGGCCCTGGCGCTGTTGGCGGAGGGTTTCGGGGTGTGGCGCCTCAACCTGCGCGGTGCCGGAGCTGGCCGCAGCTTGGCCACGGGCACCTATGCGGCCTCCTGCAACAGCGATCTGCTGCCCGTGCTGGCGGCGGCGGGCCAGCGGGCAGGTGCAGAACGGCCCGTGCTGGCAGTCGGGCTCTCCCTCGGGGGCACGGTATTGCTCAATGCCCTGCTGGAGCAACCGGATGGGCTCGACGCCTTGGCCTGCGTCAGCAGTCCCCTGGATCTGGCCGCTTGCTCCGCGCAGATCGACGCGCCGCGCAATCGGCTCTACCAGCAAGTGCTGCTACGGGGTCTGGTCCGCCAGACTCTCGCCGATCGCGAGGTCCTTCCTTCGGGCGCTGCGCTGCGCGCGCTTCGTTCGATCCGCCAGTTCGACACGGTGGTGACTGCACCGCGCTGGGGCTACCCCACGGTGGAGCACTACTACCACCAGGCCTCACCTCTTCCTGCGCTGATCAGTGGTGCGCTGCTGCCGCCCACCCTGTTGCTGCATGCCCTTGACGATCCCTGGGTGCCGGCTGCGGCGGTGGTGCGACTGCAGGGGGAGGCGCCGGCGGGGCTGGAGGTTTGTGTGCCCACCCATGGCGGCCACAACGGCTTCCATGGCACATCCAGCGGGCTCCGGGCTCAAGGCTCCAGCTGGGCCGACCGCGGGGTGGTGGGCTGGCTAGCGCAGCGTTGCGGCTAGGTCCTCGATTGCACGCACGATCAGGCCGACATCAACGCTGTTTGCCCGGTTGAAGTGTTGACTTGCATCAGTCTCATCATTCTTCTGGTTGGCCTGCATGAGCTCGTCACCGGATTGCTCGCCATGGCAGTCTAGATAGAGATCGTCGAATCCACATACTTTATCTACGTTTAGCCAGTTGCTGGGGAAGCTTTTTCGTCCAGCCAGGAGGAAGATCTGTCGAGCTAGTTCGCTATTGTCCTCGTGCGGAATGAAGGGTTTGAGCATCATGCAACCCTGGGGAAAGCCGACGATGTAGGCATGGCTTCGCCACAGGGACATCTTGGCCTCAAAGCTGAGTTCCTCAGGATGAATGATATCGACCTCGGGAATGGTGCGGATCTTTTCGACGACCTTAGCCTCTTGCAGGAATTTAGTGGTTCCCTGGTTGAGCTTGTGACGCGAGAAATAGGCGATGCGCTTGCCTTGGCGCTGGACTTTCTTGAGCCGCCGTTTCAGTTTTGGTTCCAGGGCTGCTCGCGCTGCAGCAGGATAATCGCTGCTGATGAAACGCAGATCGCGATAGATCTGGGCACAGGACACAAGCTGCTTTGGTCGCATCGGGCGTCGAATCAGCCGAAAACGATCAGCTAGGCCCAAGCATTCAAGCCATTGCTTCAGGTGTTCAATCCGGACGGTTTCGATCGATTTCAATACCCCACGCGAAACAGCATAGTGAAACCAGATTGGTTCGTTGCTGTTGCGGAAGAGGCGCAGAAGTTGGTATGCGCGATTGGTATCGACAAGCATATCGCCAAAGTGCTCATATAGGGTCCCTCCGTATAGCATGAACCTCAGCTTCTTTCCCTTTCCATCATTAAACCCTCTGGAATTTTCAAGCCTGTTCGCGGGGTAAAACATCCTGCGATTTTCTCGCATGTCGTTGAGGCTTGTGATGTGATCGCCACTTGCATTGAAAACTCCCTGGCTATGACCTAGAGCCCATTGACTCTGCCCACGAATTGTAACTCGTGGTAGAACCATTGCGTTTTCTTCGATCACCATTGGGGCTGGGTCTATGATTGTTGACTCGCCAAAAAGTGAAAGATGATTGATAGGGATATCCGCTAGTAACTTCAGCATCTCTTGGTGAATAAACTTTTACTTGCTGCTGGCAATCTTGACACGTCAGCTGATGGTGAATTGGTTTGCTTGTCCCGGCTCTGCCAGGTCGTAGCGCTCCACCGCCCAGGCCTCAATCGGTTCACCTCCGATCACGTGTTGCCGCAGGATCGGCTCGATTCGCTCTGGCGTCACGCCGCCGTACACCGCCCCATCCGGCCAAATCAACAGCACCGGCCCCCCCGCGCAGATGCGCAGGCAGTCGGCCTTGCTGCGAAGCACGATCCCCCCCGGGCGGCCTGGTTCCTCCAGGCCCAGCTCGCGCACAAGGCGCTTGAGGGTGTTCCAGGTGTCTGCGCCGAGGGCCGGATCAGGGCAGCAGAGCGCCTTGCTGGGCGTGGCGCAGAGCAGCAGATGATGGCTCACTAGGGGCACGGCCGACTCCCCTCAGGCCTGGGAAGCGGTCAGGGCTTGCTGCAGCCGGTGCTCCAGCGCCCGGCTGGCATCGGGGTGCCCATTCACGTGCAGTTCTGCCTTTGCCGGCCAAACATTGATGCATTCGCCGCTGCTGCAGCGGAAGCAGTGGAACTCGCCCTCATCGACCCAGTGGCCTTCGAGGTGGAGCAGGCAGACGACCGCCTGGAGATCCTGAAGGGTTCCGTTGAATTGCATGGGGCCCACCGGCGGTTGGCTGCTCAAACCCCGATTCTGACGGGTGTGGGCGTGGTCAGCCGGGCTGCGGCCTCACGCACTGCCCCACGGCTCCAGGCGTCCACGGCCAGCACGTCGTCCAGGGAGGGGTTGGCCGTGAGATCGGCCTTGTGGCGCTCGCACACCGCGTCGATCAGGCGCGGGATATCCAGGAAATGCACCTGTTCATCGAGGAAAAGGGCCACGGCCTGTTCGTTGGCGGCGTTCATCACCGCCGGCATGGTGCCGCCGGCGCGGCCCGCCGCGTAGGCCAGCTCCATGCAGGGGTAGCGGGCCGGGTCGGGGGCGCGGAAGGTGAGCGAGCCCACTTCGGTGAGGTCGAGCCGGCGCCAGGGGGTGTCGAGCCGCTCGGGCCAGCTGAGGCAGTAGAGGATCGGCAGCTTCATGTCGGGCCAGCCCAGCTGGGCCAGCACCGAGGAATCGGCCAGCTCCACCATCGAGTGGATGATTGATTGCGGGTGGATCACGATCTCGATGTGGTCGTAGTCGAGGCCGAACAGGTAGTGGGCTTCGATCACCTCCAGCCCCTTGTTCATCAGCGAGGCCGAATCCACCGTGATCTTGCGGCCCATGCTCCAGTTGGGGTGGCTGGTGGCATCGGCCACGGTGGCCTTGTGGAGATCGGCGGGGTTCCAGTCGCGGAAGGCGCCGCCGGAGGCGGTGAGCTGGATGCGGCGCAGGCCCGGGGTGGGGCGGCCGGTGCTCAGGCGGGCGGTATCGGGATAGGGGGTGCCCTGCAGGCACTGGAAGATGGCGGAGTGCTCGGAATCGGCAGGCAGCAGGCGGGAGCCGCTCTTCTCCAGCTCGGGCAGCACCACCGGCCCGGCGGCGATCAGGGTTTCCTTGTTGGCCAGGGCCAGGTCCTTGCCGGCGCGGATGGCGGCCAGGGTTGGCAGCAGGCCGGCGCAGCCCACGATGCCCGTCACCACCAGGTCGGCGCTGGACCAGGCGGCGGCGGCGTCTAGGCCCTCGGGGCCGCCGAGCAGCTCGGGCATCCGAGGGGGCCGGGCGGCGGGATCGAGGTGATGGAGCCGCTCCTGCAGTTCATGAACACGCTTCCCATCAGCCAGAGCAACAACTTCGGGGGCGTGGCGTTGGATCTGC
>JBIKUY010000234.1:0-4044 GCA_044347355.1 Prochlorococcaceae cyanobacterium
AGCAAAGGGAAATTCAACTCCGACATCAACAATGACGGCCAAGGGGAGGGACAGGAGTGGGTTGCCGAGGGCAATATTGCACGCCTCCAGGCTCTACTTCGCCATATCGACAATCTTGCCAACTCAAGAAATCTTCAAATTGAAGTAATCCTTGGCACCTGTGGGCCCCTAACCACTGCATGGAAGGGGGATGCGGTCAGCAACGTGCTGATTAACGAGGTCTTGCAATACAACAACCTCATCAACTCAGTGATTCCCAGCATGGTCTTCTCGAAGATCAGCGTGAAGATCGTGGACCAATACAGCGCCATGGACGGCAGGCTCGCCGATGGGGTGCATCCCAACAGCGCCGGTTACGCAGCAATGGCCCAGGAGTGGTTTGGTGCGATCGGTGGATCGTCTGCCACCACCAGCCTGCAAAGTGAGCCCAGGATCACGGCCTTGACCAACGGCCGTTTCGTTAGCACTTGGAAAGACGTCTCTGGAGCAGCCGGTGATTCCAGCGACGCGGCGATTCGGGCCCAGCTGTTCAACGCCAATGGCTCCAAGGCTGGCTCGGAGTTCCTCGTGAACACCACCACCGCTGGCAACCAAGCCACCCCCTCCGGCTTCGCTCTATCCGACGGACGCTTTGTGATCGCCTGGAGCGACGACAGCCGCTCCGGCAACGACCGCAGCGGCTCGGCCATTCGGGCCCAGGTCTTCAACGCCAATGGCTCCAGGGCTGGCTCGGAGTTCCTCGTGAACACCACCACCGCTGGCAACCAAGCCACCCCCTCCGGCACCGCTCTACCCGACGGACGCTTTGTAATCACCTGGACCGACGACAGCCGCTCCGGCAACGACCGCAGCGGCTCGGCCATTCGGGCCCAGGTCTTCAACGCCAATGGCTCCAGGGCTGGCTCGGAGTTCCTCGTGAACACCACCACCGCTGGCAACCAAGGCACACCCTCCATCACCGCTCTACCCGACGGACGCTTTGTGATCGCTCGGACCGACGACAGCCGCTCCGGTGGTGACACCAGCGGCTCGGCCATTCGGGCCCAGCTGTTCAACGCCAATGGCTCCAGGGCTGGCTCGGAGTTCCTCGTGAACACCAACACCATTGGATCCCAAGACCAGCCGACGATCAGGGCATTGGCCGACGGACGCTACGCGGTTGGCTGGACGGACGGCAACGTGATCGGCCGGGATCCCAGCAACCGTGCCGTGCAAACCCGGATCTTCGATCCCCGCACCAGTGGGGTCAATCTCGCTGGAACCGCGAATGACGACAATGATCTGATCGGCACGCGTTTCAACGACACGCTGCGCGGGTTTGCCGGTAATGACCACCTGCGTGGTGGCGCCGGCAACGACACCCTCAACGGCGGCGCCGGCGCCGACGTGCTCACGGGCGAGGGGGGATTCGACCGCTTCGTGCTCAACGATGGGACCGCGGCGGACGTGATCACCGACTTCAACACGGCCATCGACAAGCTGGTGATCAGCCAGGCTGGATTGGGGATCGGCAACGGCAACACCAATGTCGATGGTGCCCAGCTGCGTTCCTCACCCGGAGGCTTCTCCACCTCCGCCGAGCTGGTGATCTTCACCACCAACATCGCCAGCACCACCATCACCACTGCCAATGCTGCCGCCAGCATCGGCCGAGCCGCTGCCGCCTATGCGGTGGGAGCCACCCGACTCTTCGCAGTGGACAATGGTGTGCGATCCCATCTCTACAGGTTCAGAGCGGCCGATGCCAACGCGATCGTGGCTGCCACAGAACTCACCCTGCTCGCCGATCTGCGGGCAACACCGGCCCTGGCCTTGGCCGATCTCCAGTTCGCGCCCTGAGAGCATGGCCACGCCCTGAGTCAGCGGGCGAGGGCCTCACGGATTGCGTCGGTTTCGTACCAGCTCCAGCGACCCTCGCGCACCGGTGTGATGCCCAGCTCAGCACGCAGCTCGTCGAGGTTCTGCTCAAAGCGCTCCTCCCAGAGCACCGGGAACAGGGGCTGGGCACCGAGGCCCATCTCCAGCCCCTGGCTGATCATGTTGAAGGCATAGGCCGCCGTTCGGGCCTGCTCCGCCGGAGTTTCCAGCTCATCGATCGGCGAGTCGGTATGCAACCAAGCCATCAGCATCGCGATCAGATCAGTGAAGGCCAAGCCGGGATGGCTGAACTGGGCCACGCTGATGCTCACCACCCCCAGCTCGCCGAAGTTGTCGAGGCTGAAGCCACTCACGATGTGGTGGATGTCGTGGGTGGCATACACCCGATAGTTGATGTAGTCGGCATCCTCTTCAAGGTTGTTGTAAAAGGACGGCTCGGGAAAAAAATTGATGTCGTAACCCATCGCCTGCAGGGCGGTGGCATAGGTGTGGCCGAGACTCCCCTTGGGCATGGCCAACAGTTGCTCACTGTTATACGGGCCGCAGAGCCGCCGCTCATCGATCAGGGCCTGGCAGGCCGGGTTCCGCGCCAGCCGCTTACGGCAATGCTGCATCGGCCGTGAGGAGCGCAACCGGTGGGAGAGCAGAAACACATTCTCCGCCGACTGGCCGGCCCCCAAGGCCAGATCCGCCAGTTCGAGGAACTTCTGAACATGCTCGGTGGTGGCAATCTTATCGAGATAACGAAAGCCCATGGCGGATGGTCTCGCTGCACCATGACCCTACCCAGAAGACCGGCCACACACACAAAGACTTCACCATTGCCTTCGCTCAAGCTTTGACGATTGGGTAGCAACGAGTGGCTCAGATGTTGCTGGCGATGCAACTGCCCAGCCTGATCTCCAGCGCCAGCATCGGCACCGCCGCCATCCGCAAACCCATGGCCAGGATGAACAGAATGGCCACCAGTGGCGAGAGATCTCTCCACGACACCACCCCCACGAACAGCACCATCACCAGGGTGGCCACCGTGGGACAACGCAGGGTGGCCAGGGAAATGGCGGCAATCCTCAAGCGCAGGCGGCGGCGCTGCAGCTGGACTTCAATCTGCAACGGAATCGGGATCACTGGGTGATGGCCCAGCAATGCGTACGGCTCCTGCGAATCGCGACGGTGTTGCAACAGCTGTAGAGCCCTGGCCAACGATTCGACACCAGGGTTCACAGCCCAGGCTCATGCTTTCGGCCTCAGAGCATTTGGTTGATGCGGCGGGCCAGCTCCAGATCCAAGCTGGACAGACCGCCGGTGTCGTGGGTGGTGAGGGCGATGCTCACCCGGTTCCACACATTGCTCCACTCCGGATGATGGCCCAGGGCCTCGGCCGCCAGGGCCACCCGGGCCATGAAGCCAAAGGCCTCGGAGAAGTCGCCAAAGCGCAGGTCGCGCTGCAGCTTGCCGTTGTCCAAGCGCCAGCCGGGTAGCTCAGCAGGCAGGGCGTTGATCTGCTCAGGGGTGAGAGGAACAGCAGCCATGGGGGATCAGCGACGGGTCAACCAATGCCTTCATGCTTACGCACGGCGCCGCCAGGCAGGGGGGTCAAGTCGAGCAGCTTCCGGCCCTCGGCCACCAACGCCGCCACACCGGCCGAATCCGCCGGGGGACGATCACCCCGTTCCACCGCCCGGTACAGGTCCGCGACAGACCAGGCGGCACTGCCCGGATCAGCGGCGAAGCGCGGAATCAGGTGGAGGTGCAGGTGGGGCGCCCCTTCGCCAAAGGCGATCGCATACACCCGGTCGCAACCGGTGAGTCGTTGCACCAGCTGGCTGGCGGCGCGCACCGCACCGCCCCAGCTGGCCGCCTCCTGATCCGTGAAGGCCAGTGGCCCTGCCAGATGGCGGCGGGAATCGAGCAGCAGCCAGCCCGCCAGCGGCGCCGGAAGTGGGTGGTGGCGGAGCAACCAGAGGTCGCTGCGGCCAATCTCCAGGGCCGAAGCCGTGGCGTGGTCGCCATGGAAAAGACAAATTGCACAGGTGGAATCAGCCATGGTCATTCCTCATCACCGATCAAATGCAGACTGATTCGCCGACGTGCGCCAAGCCGCCGGTGCTCCCACAGGTACACCGCTTGCCACGTACCCAGCAGCAGGCGGCCCCGATCCACGCT
>JBIKUY010000394.1:0-2548 GCA_044347355.1 Prochlorococcaceae cyanobacterium
GCAACCCAGCAGCGGCGCGATCCTGGTGGGCGGACGGCCGGTGAACGACCTGCGGCCAGCCCAACGGAACGTGGCGATGGTGTTCCAGAGCTACGCCCTCTATCCCCATCTCACAGTGGCCGGGAACATTGGCTTCGGGCTGCGGCGCAGCCAGCCACGCACGCCACTGCAACAGCTGCGTGACGGCCTGCACCAGGCCACGCGCCCCCTGCCGGCCGGTCTGCGGTTCACCTCGCCGCGGGAAGCGCGGATCGAGCAGCGCATCGCCGCCGTGGCGGCCACCCTGGAATTGGAACCGCTGCTCGACCGGCTGCCAAAGGAACTCTCCGGCGGCCAGAAGCAGCGCGTGGCCCTGGGCAGGGCGATCGCGCGGGAGCCGGCGGTGTTCCTGATGGATGAGCCGCTCAGCAACCTGGACGCCAAGCTGCGTACCGGCACCCGCACCCAGATCGTGGAGCTGCAGCGGCGCCTGGGCACCACCACTCTCTACGTCACCCACGACCAGGTTGAGGCGATGACGATGGGGCACCGTATTGCCGTGCTGCACGCCGGCCAGCTGCAGCAGCTGGGCACGCCGATGGAGCTCTACCACTGGCCTTCCAATCTGTTCGTGGCCCAGTTCATCGGCAGCCCACCGATGAACCTGCTGCCGGTGGAGATCGCCGCAGCGGGGCAGCTGCTGCTGGGCTCACGCCGCTTCGCCCTGGAGGAACCGCTGGCCTCAGCGAGCGCCACCCGGATCGGCCAAACCCTCACCGCCGGCCTGCGGCCGGAGCACCTGCGCCTGGCCCCTGCCACCAACCGCAACCTGGCGGCGGAGGTGTGCCACAGCGAGGCCCTGGGCAACGAGCAACTGCTCACCTGCCGGCTGGCGGAGGGCGACCACTTGGTGCAGCTGCGCGCCGATCCCGACCGCCGGGTAACGGCCGGTGAAACGGTCCATCTGGAGGTGGAAGCCCCCGGCTGGCGCTTGTTCGATGGGGACGGCAACGCTCTGTCCCTGCCGCTGCCCCCGGCCGCAGCTGCGGCAAAGAGCGAACCCCAACTGCCTGTGCTGGTTGAAGAGTGCTGGGCCGCAGAGGGTCAGCCGCCCTCCAGGGATGCCAGCGGCTCCCAGACGTGATCCAACAGCAGTCCGTCATGGCGCCACCGGCCCAAAAGCCGGCACTCGCCATCCATTGTGCCAATCACAGCACTGCCACCCTCGACTTGTTTCTCAGTCAGAAGGAGCCCATACGCAAATGCCCCCATTAGGATTTGGGGACTATCCCATCCCAATGGGCTAAACCGATGCAACACAACGGCAAGAGAAAGGCCTTAGGCCTGTCGGTCTTGGCACTTACTGCCGCTTCAGTTCTGGAAACACCTGTTCAGGCGATTCAACTGCAGCAGGGCTTTGATGGCGCCTACGCACCAGCCAACTGGAGTCTCGCCGTCAATGGCGGCAATGGAAGCGGCAATACGGCTCGAGATCTGGGCTCCATCGCTCTGACCGGCAGCGACTCAGGCTTTATCGCATTCATCAATACCAACTACACCACGAGGGCCCTTGCCTCCGGCCCAGTGAGCTTTAACTGGGAATATGTCTCAGTTGATACCGGCGCTTACGACGGCTTTGGGTTTCTCCTGAACAATCTTTTCACTGAGCTAGCCCTGAACGACAGCAAGGGATCGGGGTCTGTGCAGTTCAATGTCCTTGCCGGCGACACATTCGGATTCCGAGTTTTCTCGGTGGACAACTTAACCAAGCCTGGTGTTGCCACAATCAGCAACTTCTCAGCCCCCGTTCCAGGTCCTCTGCCCATTCTCGGCGTGGGTGCGGCTTTCAGCTACAGCCGCCGTCTCCGCCGCCGCATTGGCTTGTGCAACAGCTCCGTAAGACCCCATCAGGGGTAAGCCAAAGCATTGCTTTGTGTTAGCCCCGCCTCTGGCGTGCCGCCCCACCCTGACGCTTGACTTGGCCCTCCGTGGGTGGTCAGTCTCGCCTTGATGGCGATCTTGCCGATCCCCAGTTCCTGTTCAGCGTCTACGACCGCTACCGTCAGAGTGGTGCGAGCTCCTCCCAGCTCAGCAAGCACCTTGCCCAGGCCGAGCAGCTAATCTGGCGCTTGCCAGACGATCCGATCCAGCACCACCTCCGGTTTGGCCTCGCAGGCGTCTTTGGCCAGGCCCACGTCCGCGGAAAGCAAAAGTGGGAGCCTCAGGTTGCCGGCAAGCGAGGGCGGCAGGGTGAGTGGTTGCCGCAGCGCGAAGCCATCGGCCAGGTGTGAGGGATTGGGCGGAGAGATATCAACACGTGTCTGCTGAAGCCAGCACAAGGATCAGGGCGTTTCCCCGGGGAGGGGAACTCAGCTCACTTCAGCCACACCACGCTGCAGCCGGGACCGCCATCGCCCTGATCAGCGTCGCTCACCCGCTCCACCCAGGGCAGGGAGGCCAGCCAGTCACGCAGGCCGCGCTTGAGCTTGCCGGTGCCGATGCCATGGATCACCCACACCGGCCCGCTGGCGGCGCGCAGTTTCTCCTCCACCGCCGCCTCGGCCTCGTG
>JBIKUY010000235.1:0-4026 GCA_044347355.1 Prochlorococcaceae cyanobacterium
CGGCCTCGACCACAACTGGGTGAGCTGCTTTGGTTATCAACCGGCCACAGCCGAGTCCATTCTTCGTCGCTGGCTGGCGGAGGCTGGCCCTCTGCAATGGTGGAGCGATTGCCGCCTGCGGGGGGTGCGGCGCCAGGGACACCACATTGCGGGCCTGGAGGTGGAGCGGGGTCCCGGAGGTGCTGGGACGCTGCAGCTGGTGATTCCGGAGATCGCCATTGATGGCAGCGATCGGGGAGAACTCATCGGTTTGAGCGGTGCAGCCCACCGGCTGGGCTGGGAGCCCCGGGAGCAGTGGCAGGAACCGAGCGCTCCCGAGGCGGAGCGGATCGCCAGCGAGCCCTTTTTCCAGCGGCAGCCGCTGCAGTCGCCCACCTGGGTGGCCATCGGCCGGCTGGCTGCCGAGCGGTCTTGTCCCGATGCTGGCCTGCCACTGCCTGAGCCCTTCAGCCAGGCCACGGCCAGCTTTGGCCTGGAGCGCACCCTCACCTATGGGCGCCTGCCGGGCAACAGGGTGATGATCAACTGGCCGCTGCACGGCAACGACTGGCACCACGGCCTGGAGCGGGCCTTTGGCGATGATTCCGCAGCCGAGGCCGAGCTGTTCGCCGCGATGCGCGAGCACAGCCTGAGCTTCGGGCAGGCACTGAGTGAGGCCAGTGACGGTTGGTTGCAACTGGAGGGCCTGTTCCCCGAGCCCGCTGCTGCCGCTGCTGCGCTCACAGGTTCGTCGCCGCTGGCCCTCATGCCTTACTGGCGCGAGGGCCGGCGGCTGGTGGGGTTAAGCACCTTGATCGAGCAACAGCTGCTCCCCCAGGCGCCAGGGGCCTCCATTGCCGCCCTGCCCTGGCGGGATGGGGTACTGGATGCGGTGGTGGTGGGAAACTACGCCAACGACCACCACTACCCTTGCCCCGACTGGCCCCTGGCCCCCAAGAGCTGCCGCTGGGGTGGGCGCTGGAGCGGCACGCCTTTCTGTATCTCCTATGGCGCCCTAGTAAGTGCCGACATCAACAATCTGCTGGCGGCCGAAAAGGGTTTCAGCGTGAGTCACATGGCCAATGGCGCCACACGGCTGCAACCCCAGATCCTCAACCTGGGCCAGGCTGCTGGCCTGGCCGCCGCCCTCTGCGTGCAACGGCGTTGCCTGCCGGCTGAGCTGCCAGTGGCCGTGCTGCAGCGGGCCCTGATCGAAGATCCGCAAGCGCCGGCAGCCCCCCTGCCACTCTGGGACACCCCCTGGCACCATCCAGCCTGGCGTCAACGGCAGTTGGCTGCCCTCGCCGATCCTGGTCTGCTCGATGGTCATGGCCAGCTGGCGTCCCGCCACAAGCGATCCGGCCAGTTGGAGGCCGATCTCTTGCCTGGCCAGGCCCCCATGGAGCCTGGTGAACAACTCATTCAGGGTGAGCTGCAACCCTGCGCTGAGGGCAGCTACAGGCTCTTGGGAGTGCCTGGGGCCCCCGAGGGAGGGTGGCCGCTGATCACCCTGGAGCCGGCCCTGCACCATTGGCTGGCCCAGGCCGCCGGTGGACCAGTGCGCCTGATCGGTGTGCCCAACCCATGGGGCCCCTGGCTGCGAGTGTCCCGTCTGACCAGTTAGCGGCTCAGCGGCTTGCGATCAGCCGCAGCAGGTCGCGCAGGGGATCCACCTGGTGTACCCGCAGGATCAGCTCGTGTCCCGGCTCGCTTCCTGTTGGGCACTCGGCCGCCAGGTCCAAGGCCAGCTCCTCCACGTGCACCAGCCCAAGCTTGTCCTGGGGCCGCAACCAGCGCAGGAACTGGGCCCTCCAAGCCTGGCCGCGGTGGGCCTCGAACCAGACCTGCTGCCAGTGGCGCTGGTCGTCGCGGCTGATCTGCACCGCCTGGCGGAGCGCTGGCTCCAGCTCTGTCAGCAGTTCCAGCAGCTGGTCGCTGCTGAGGAGCTGCTCACCTTCCCGCAGGGCCTGCAGCTGGCGCTGCACCACCAGATCGCCATAGCGGCGGATGGGCGAGGTGGCCTGCACGTAGGCCGGCAAACCCAAACTGAAGTGGGCGGCGGGCTGGCTGCCGCTGATGCCCCGGCTCAGGCAGCGCTTGATGGCGGCATGGCGCACGGGGCCAGGGGGTAATGCATCCAGCTCTACGGCCGCTGGCAGCTCTGCCGGCAGCTGGCTGCGGTACGGCAGGGCCAGCTGATGCTCCTTGCCCAGCTCAGCCACCACGGCGCCAGCAAGGATCATCGCCTCGGCCACCATCAGCCGGGCCGGGCCTGGATCACTGATTTCCAGCACAGCCGTCCCCTCTGCATCGCGGATCCTCCCCTCGGCTTGATCGAGCAGCAGCGCCCCGCGGGCCATCCGCCACTGGCGGCGGCGCAGCAACAGGGCATGCATGGCCGCCGGGTCGGGTTCCTCCGGTGGGGTCAGCTCGATCAGCTCATCAGCATCGGCATAGGACAGGCGGTAGGCCGGCCGCACCCAGCTGCGCTCCACGCCGCTGGCGGCCACGGCTCCACTGCCGCACAGCGGCGTCCTGCCCGCAGGCTGAACGGCCCGGTGCTGAGCGAAAGCGGGAACATTGGCAGGGTGCCGCGAGCCAGATAGAGGCTGGTGGCGCGGCGACGGGCCTCCAGGTCGAGAGGGGAGCCCACCGGCACCAGCCGCCCGGGATCAGCCACGTGGATCCATAGCCTCTCCATGCCATCCGGCCGGCGCTCCAGGGCCAGGCCGTCGTCGATGTCCTGGGTGTCGTCGTCGTCGATCGTGAGGCAGTGCTGGCCGCTGAGGTCCACTCGCCCCCCATCCCCTGGCTGGGGGTTGTCGTGCTCGGCCAGCAATCGCTCGGCTTCCGCCTCCAGTTCCGGGCTGAAACCCAGGTGCCAGCAACTGCTACTCAGCGACGGCAGGTGGTGGGGGTGCCAGCGTCCAAGATCCACGAGCAGGTGTCGGATGGCCCCGGATTCCGCCTGGCAGTGGGCGCTTTGCAGGGCTTGGCGGAGGGACGCCGGCAGGGGATCAGCGTTGTCGCCGGCAGCCCATCGCTCCAGGAGTTTGAGCTCGTGGCGCTGCTGCTCTGCCAGCTGCTCGGGGTCAACGGGGCGACGGGCCCGTATGGCGTGATGCCAGTCCAGCTCCTGGCGCTGTTGATGCTGTTGGCGGTGGCGCTTCTGGCGCAGACGGCGCAGATCATCGAGCGGCCTGGCGCTGATGCGCTGCTGGCGCAGGCGAAACCAGAGCTGATCACCGTGGAGCCACAGCCAGGCCGATGCCAGCTGGACGGGCTCCTGACCGCCCGTCACCAATTCGCACCAGCTCGCCAGGTCTAGACCCTCACCCCGGTCGTCCTGGAGGAGAAGCCAGGCTGCGCCCCGATCGCGTGAGTGTGGCACAGCTGCGCCCAGGGCCTCGTTGCTGAAGTCCCATGGAAAAACCCCAAGCCGGGGCGGTGGGTCGACACCGGCCGGCAAGGGGCAGATCAACTGAATGTCGCGCTGGGGGCATACCTGGGAGCGTGCCGTGGGGCCGACCACCAGCTGAAGCCTGCTGGTCTGTACCGCCTGGACGACGGCAAGTCGGGGCTGACTGTCGCTGCCCCGGTCGTGGAGCAGACCGACCAGGTCTCCGGGGTGGAAGCTGACCTGGGCCAGGATGGATTCAGCCCTCTGGATTCACAAAGGGGAGCAGGGCCACGATCCGGGCCCGCTTCACAGCATTGGTGAGATCACGCTGCTGTTTTGCGGTGAGGCCGGTGAGACGGCGGGGGAGGATCTTGCCGCGCTCGGTGATGAACTTTTTGAGCAGATCGACATCCTTGTAGTCGATCGGATCGCCTGGCTTGATCGGCGACAGGCGCTTCTTGAAAAAGGAACTGGCCATGGAGGAAACGAATGGAGAAGGAGAGAAAACGTGCCGTTGCAACACCCAAGCCGCAGTTGCAGCGGTTCAGGTGGTCGGGCTCACTTGATTTCCTTGTGAACGGTCGACTTGTTGCAGTGGGGGCAGAACTTCTTCAGCTCCAGCCGTTCGGTGGTGTTGCGGCGGTTCT
>JBIKUY010000236.1:0-4020 GCA_044347355.1 Prochlorococcaceae cyanobacterium
GAACTGAAGAAGTTCAGCTGAGGCTGGGCTGACCAACGGAATCCCGAAGCCCCCGCCGCAAGGTGGGGGCTTTTTGTTGTTCTTGGGGATGGGCGAAGCTGGTGACAACACACGCGATGCCTGCGCCGGCATGAATGTGCTCGAACAGGCCGAATGCCTGCTGGATTGCGGCAGCTCGGGCAGCGCCGGCATACCCTGCTAAGCAGCAGCTTGTCGTGGCAGGAGCACAGGTGCCACTTCCGCCCCATCAGCCAGCCGGTGCCCCTTACGGTGCTGCCAATGCCCAACGACCACGGGCGGGCCTGGAAACCGGCCGCCATGGCAGCACTACGGCAACCCTTCGACAACAGCGACCAACCTCTCTGGCGCGTGAGCTGGTTGAGTGCTGACGACGGCGGCTACCTCCTGATCACCTTTCACCACGCGATTGCCGATGGGCTATCGGCAATAGCTCTGGTGCAGGAGCTGTTTCAGCACCTTGGAAACGACCTCAAAGCCACAGCTGCCCCTGAGAGGGCGGAGGCTACCGATGAGCTAGTTCCGGACCTAGAGCACACCTTCGCCATGGATCGCCACGGGGCTGGGGCCGTGCAACGCATGCCAGAGCGCCAGGATCTGGGCCTCACACCGGGTACGTGCTTGAAGAGCTGTCTGCCGAAACGAGCCAGGCCCTGCTGGGCTGGAGCCGTGAACGGGGCCTGCGCCTCAATGCCACCCTGCATGCCGCTTTTCTGCAAGCCTTCGTACAGAACGGCCTGTTGTCCGCCACCACCACCGCCAGCACCGTGGTCAACTTGCGCGCCCTAGCCAGCCCAGAGCTGGGCTGGGATCTGATGCGCCTGCTGCGTGTCTGCGTGGATACAGAGGTTGAAGTGGACCCCTCAGCGCCCTTGGCCGATCTGGCCAGCCAGCTCCACAAGGTGCTGCAGCACCAGCTCCGCAATGGCGCCCCGATCGTCGCCCTCAACACCATTGGTGCCGCCGTGGCGGACGCCCCCAGCCCGCGGGAGCTCTGGCAGCGATCCTGGCGCGAAGGCGGGCTGATCACCAACCTGGGCCGGGTTCCCGTGGAGGCCCACCACGGTGCGGTGGAGCTGGTGAGCCTGTTCTTCGTGGCCAACTTCGAGCCCATTGCCTTGACCCACAGACCCCTGGCGGTTCTAGGCGCCCTGAGTTTCCGCGAGCGGCTGAGACTCACCTGCTTCCATATCGAACAGCAGATCAGTGAAAGCCAGGCCATCTCGGCCATGGACGAGATGAAGGATCGCCTGCTTGCTGTGACCGGCCGATGACGGCTTGAGCGTTCAGGGCTTGCGCCAGATCACCGGGCAACGGCGGCGGGGGTACAGCTCTCGGCAGAGGCTGCAAATCGTGCCATCGCACGTCCGGGCGGTGCAGAACTCGCGCCCGTAGAAAATAATCTGGAGGTGCAACTTGTTCCAACTGTCTTTGGGGAACAGACGCTTGAGGTCGCGCTCGGTCTGCGTCACGCTCTGACCGCTGCTAAGCCCCCAGCGTTGGGCGAGGCGGTGGATGTGGGTATCCACCGGAAAGGCCGGCACGCCAAAGGCCTGGGCCATCACCACGCTGGCTGTTTTATGGCCCACCCCGGGCAAGGCCTCAAGGGCCTCGAAGCTGCGCGGTACTTCTCCGCCGTGGCGCTCGAGCAACAGCTCTGCCAGACGCTTGACGTTGCGAGCCTTGGTGCGAGCCAGGCCCAACTGGCGAATGTGGCCCAGGATCGTGGCCTCGCTAAGAGCCGCCATCGCAGCCGGTGTCGGACCAGCGGCAAACAAAGCGGGGGTGACCTCATTGACCTTCTTATCGGTGCATTGGGCGCTGAGTAGCACGGCGATCAGCAGCGTGAAGGCATTGCTGTGATCGAGCGGAATCGGCGTTTCCGGATAGTGCTCGTTGAGCCTTTGGATGATCAGGGCGGCCCGCTGTTGCTTCCTCACGACCGCGCCAAGCTGCAAACGAAGACCAGTTTGTAGGCTCAGTCCAGCACAGGTGGCCCATGGGCAGCAGCTTCGGCACTCTCTTCCGCATCAGCACCTTCGGCGAATCCCACGGTGGCGGTGTGGGGGTGATCGTGGATGGCTGCCCGCCGCGGCTGCAGCTTGACCTCGAGGCAATTCAAACCGAGCTCGATCGGCGCAAGCCCGGCCAGAGCAAGATCACAACCCCCCGCAAAGAGGACGACCGGGTGGAGATCCTCAGTGGCCTGCTGGATGGGGTGACGCTCGGCACGCCGATCGCCATGGTGGTGCGCAACAAGGACCAGCGCCCCCAGGACTACAAGGAGATGGAGGTGGCCTTCCGCCCCTCCCACGCCGATGCCACCTACCAGGCCAAGTACGGCATCCAGGCCCGCAGCGGCGGTGGACGCGCCTCTGCCCGCGAAACGATCGGCCGGGTGGCCGCCGGGGCAATCGCCAAGCAACTGCTGGCCAAGGCCCATGGCACCGAAGTGCTGGCCTGGGTGCAGCGCATCCACACCATTGAGGCCCAGATCGATCCGGCGGCCGTGAGCCTGCATGCCATCGAGAGCAACATCGTGCGCTGCCCAGATGCGGCGGCCGCCAATCAAATGATCGAGCGGATCGAGGCGATCGGCCGGGAAGGCGACTCCTGCGGCGGCCTGATCACCTGCGTGGTGCGTCGGCCTCCGGTGGGGCTGGGCATGCCGGTCTTCGACAAGCTAGAGGCCGATTTAGCCAAGGCGGTGATGTCACTGCCGGCCACCAAGGGCTTTGAAATCGGCTCCGGCTTTGCAGGAACCCTGCTGAAGGGCAGCGAACACAACGACGCCTTCCTGCCAACGATGGATGGCTCCCTGCACACCGCCACCAACAATTCCGGTGGGATCCAGGGGGGCATCAGCAATGGCGAGGAGATCGTGATCCGGGTGGCCTTCAAGCCCACCGCCACGATCCGCAAGGAACAGCAGACAATCAACGCCACCGGCGCGGCCACCACCCTGGCGGCTAAGGGCCGCCACGATCCCTGTGTGCTGCCGCGGGCGGTGCCCATGGTGGAGGCGATGGTGGCCCTGGTGCTGGCCGATCATCTGCTGCGCCAGCAGGGTCAGTGCAGTTTCTGGTGATTCCTGCCAGCAGGGCACGGAGCCGCGCCCCATCCGCCAGGGGGTCGAGCCCACCGCCCAGGGCGACGGCATCCACGCCGGCCTGCAGCCAGGGTTCCACGTCCGCCAGGCACAGCCCACCGGCGGCGATGCAGGCCGGCACGTCTCCCAGGGGCTCACGCAGGCGCCGCCAGTAGTGAGGGCCCAGGGTTGCGGCTGGGAACAGCTTCACCAGGGAACAGCCCAGCCGGCGCGCCTGATGCACCTCCGAGGGCGACATCACCCCGGGAACCAAAGCCAGCCCCTGCTCCTGGGCCCGCCGCAGCAGGGCGGCATCGAGAACCGGCGACACCACATAACGAAGACCGGCTTGGCCGGCGGCATCCACCCCCGCTGGCGTGCACACCGAGGCGGCACCCAGACTGAGGCTCGGAAACCGTCGAGTCAGCTGAAGCACCTGGGAGGTCCAGTCGGGATGGGAGCTCCAGGCCAGTTCCACATGGCGCAGACCACAGCGCTCCAGTCGCGCAAGCGTGGTTGTGAGCTCCAGGGGCTGCTCAGAACGAAGCACCACCAGCAGGGGCTGGCGGTGCAACGCGTGCAACAGCGTCAGGGCAGGGTCAGACGTACTCGGCGACACGCACGTCGCTGCGAACCAGCAACTCCTGCAGCTCCTCGGCGTCGACGGTTTCCTTCTCAACAAGCATCTCGGCCAGCTCGTCCAACACGCTGCGGTTGTCGTTGAGCACAGCCGTCGCGCGGCGGTAGGCCTCTTCCACCAGCTGGCTCACCTCCTCATCGATGGTGGCTGCAGTCTCCTCGGAGAAGTCGCGCTCGGCGGCAATGTCGCGGCCCAGGAACATGCCCCCCTGGCTGCGGCCAAGAGCAACAGGGCCCAGCTTCTCGCTCATGCCAAAACGGGTGACCATCTGGCG
>JBIKUY010000237.1:0-4019 GCA_044347355.1 Prochlorococcaceae cyanobacterium
GACTACATCCGAACCAACCTGGACCAGCCTTTGCGGCTCAGCGATCTGGAGGCCAGAAGTCACTACAGCAGCAGGGCCCTGCAGTATGCCTTTCGGGAGCGGCTGGGCTGCACGCCGCGGCAATGGATCCGCCAGCAGCGGCTGGAGAGGGCCCTGGAGCAGTTGCAGCAAGGCGGCGGTGGGGTTTCGGTGAAGGCGATTGCCCTGGCCTGCGGCTACCGGCACATGTCTCAGTTCAGCGCCGACTTCAAGCGACGCTTCGGCCTGCTCCCCAGCGCAGTGCTTCGCGGGCTGGAGGGGGGGGGGACGGTGACGAATAGTACAAGCGTATGCAGTGTGGGGTCTTCGGCGTGCCGTTGGGTTGATGGTTGCGGTTGTGTCCTTGGTTTCCGTTAAGGGGTGACTTGCAGCGCGGTGCCTTGCAGGGCGGTGGCGTGATGGCGCAGGTGGTCGTTGATGAAGCTGGCTACGAAGAAGTAGCTGTGGTCGTATCCAGGCTGGCGGCGCAAGTTGAGGGGATGGCCGCTGGCGGCGGCGGCGGCCTCCAGGGCATGGGGATGGAGCTGGCTCTCCAGGAAGCCATCGGCACTGCCCTGGTCCACCAGCACGGGCAGGGGCTGGCCGCTGGGCCCCAGTGGACCCCGCCCGGAGGTCAGCAAGGCGCTGGCATCCCAGGCCTGCCAGGCCTGGGGATCGCTGCCCAGCAGATAGCCGAAGGCCTTCTGGCCCCATGGGCAATGGCAAGGGTTGGCGATCGGTGCGAAGGCCGACACCGAGCCATAGCGGCCTGGGTGACGCATCGCCGCCACCAGGGCCCCGTGGCCGCCCATCGAGTGGCCGCTGATGCCGCGTCGGTGGCTGAGGGGCAGCTGGGCCTCCAGCAGCGCCGGCAGCTCCACCGTCACGTAGCTGTGCATGCGGTAGTGCCGGCTCCAGGGCGCCTCGCTGGCATCCACATAGAAGCCGGCGCCGAGGCCGAAGCTCCAACTTCCCTCGGGATCGGCTGGTACGGCCTCGCCGCGGGGGCTGGTGTCGGGGGCCACCAGGCCCAAGCCCAGCTCCGCCGCCAAGCGCTGGGCGCCGGCCTTCTGCATGAAGTTCTCGTCCGTGCAGGTGAGGCCTGAGAGCCAGTACAGGGCCGGCACCCGTAGGCCCTCCAGGGCCTCGGGCGGGAGGAACACGGCAAACACCGTGTCGCCCGCCAGCTCCTCGGAGCGAACGCGGTAGCGGCGGTGCATTCCCCCGAAACAACGGTTTTCAGTGAGCAGCTCCATGGGCGGCAGGTGAGCTTCAGGGTGAAAGGGGCGGGCGGCTGGTTGGCGTCCGGTGGGTGATCAGAAGTGAATCACTGAGCGAATGCTCTTGCCCTCGTGCATCAGGTCGAAGGCCTCATTGATCTGATCGAGGCCCATGGTGTGGGTGATGAAGGTGTCGAGGGGAATGAGGCCCTTCTGAAACTCCTCCACGAAGCCAGGCAATTCGCTGCGACCGCGCACGCCCCCGAAGGCCGAGCCGCGCCACACCCGCCCGGTCACCAGTTGGAAGGGGCGGGTGCGGATCTCCTGGGCGGCGCCGGCCACGCCGATGATGGTGGATTCGCCCCAGCCCTTGTGGCAGCTCTCCAGGGCGGCGCGCATCACCTCCACGTTGCCGATGCACTCGAAGGAGTAATCCACGCCGCCGTCGGTGAGGTCGATGATCACCTGCTGGATCGGTGCGTCGAACTCGCGCGGGTTGATGCAGTCGGTGGCGCCGAGTTGCTGGGCGATTGCGAATTTCTCCGGATTCACGTCGATGCCGATGATCCGTGAGGCACCGGCCATCACCGCGCCGATCACCACTGCCAGGCCGATGCCGCCCAGACCGAACACAGCCACCGTGCTGCCCGGCTCCACCTTGGCGGTGTTGCGCACGGCGCCGATGCCGGTGGTCACGCCACAACCCAGCAGGCACACCTTCTCCAGCGGGGCCTCCTTGTTGATCCTGGCCACGGCGATCTCTGGCAGCACCGTGTACTCGGAGAAGGTGGAGGTACCCATGTAGTGGTGCAGCATCCGGCCGTCCTTGGAGAAGCGGCTGCTGCCGTCGGGCATCAGGCCCTGGCCCTGGGTGGTGCGGATCGCCTGGCAGAGGTTGGTCTTGCCGGAGCGGCAGAACTTGCAGCTGCCGCATTCCGGCGTGTAGAGGGGGATCACGTGATCCCCCACGGCAACGGAGGTCACGCCGGGGCCCACCTCTTCCACAATCGCGCCGCCCTCATGGCCCAATACGGCTGGGAACAGGCCTTCAGGATCGGCGCCCGAGAGCGTATAGGCGTCGGTGTGGCACACGCCGGTGGCCACCACCCGCAACAGCACCTCGCCGGCCTGGGGCGATGCCACATCGATTTCGGTAACCTCTAAGGGCTTACCCGGGGCCCAGGCAACGGCGGCGCGGGAGCGGATCATCGGCAGGAGCTGGCAGCCAGCTGGGAGCTTCACCAGGCATAGCCGATCGCCTGGCACCTGCGCCCCTGGCGCCGGGCGTCGCGCTAGTTCACGCGCTTTCAGGAGAGCCAGGGCAGCTAGATCAAGGGCCGCATCCTGGTTGTGATCAGCCCCATGCTCCAACGCTGCTTGGTGCGATCGATCAGCAATCAGCTGATCGGCTGGTGCTGAATTCGCTTTATGCTAAGACCCGTTGTTGTAACCCTGTAGCAATGCGTTTGTGCGCAATTGAGTGAGTTGCCGCTGTGCTACGGCTGTTGGTTTAACGACTGGCCGTTGCCATTGAGCTGATCGGGCCCAACCGGGGACTCCAGATTTCTTGAGGATGGCGCCACAACAACTTGCCCTTTACCAATCAGCTTAGCTCTGTACATGGCCTTGTCGGCACGCTCCAAAAGAGCATTCATTGAACCCTCCGGGGCATCAACATCTAGCGCAATCCCCACGCTGGCACCAACATGTACCTGCAAGTCGTCGAGGTGAAAGCTGCTGTTCAGTGTGGTTTTCACGCGCTGGGCCAACTTCAGCACCAGCGCAGGATCCCCACAGTGCTGAAACACGGCGATGAACTCATCTCCGCCGAAGCGTCCCAGCAGATCCCCAGCCCGCAGCACACCCCGTAGCCGCTTGCATACCGCGTGTAGTAATTGGTCGCCGACAGCATGCCCGTAGGCATCATTCACGGGCTTGAAGTCGTCGAGATCGATCATGCACACCGCCAACTGGGCGACACACCGCCGTTCAGGGTTTTCAAGGATCTGCTGCAACTTCTGCTCCACGCCCCGCCGGTTGTAGATGCCAGTGAGGGGATCGGTGAGGGCCTTGTGCTCCAGCTCCTTGTTTTCCTGCTGCAACGTCCGTTCCCGTTGCCGGTTTTGCCGACGGATCTGCTGGTAACCGCTGCCAAGGAGCGTGCTCAGTAGTGCTGCGGCCAGGACGCCCAGCAGCAGGTATTGCTGCGCCAGCAAATTCAACACTGCATCGGTACTGGTCGACCACGTGCGCAATCGCAACCAGCCCAGAGGTTCGATCACTTCGATCGGTGTCCAGCGCGTGGCAATGTCTCCGGTTCTGTTGCTGGTGAGCTGGCCTTGCTGCGGCGGCGCGATCCTTACAGGGTCAAACAGCAGTACTGGTTCGGACTGGGGCTGCTCCCGTTGAAGGTGCACCAGCACCTTGCCGGAGGGGTCGGTGACCAGAGCGGAGGCCAGCGATTCATCGGCCATGGCCTGCAGGAGACGCGACTCCATGCCGGCGTAGTCGCGCACAACCAGTTGGTCGCTGAGGGCAAGCACCAGACCCCGGGCCAGGGCGGCCCGCGTCCGATCCTGCGACTGTTCCATCAGCCGGCGGGAGTGTTGGTACGACACTCCCGCAATCACCACACCGGTTAAGACGCTCAGGCTGGCCAGCAGGGCCACAGGCTGTCGCCGAGCTCTACGACGATCAATCACCCCCTTGCACCACAAAGTGCTCCAGGCCAAGGCGGGTCAGGGGAGCGTACTCACGCCCGTAGTCCGCTTTTACCACCCT
>JBIKUY010000239.1:0-4006 GCA_044347355.1 Prochlorococcaceae cyanobacterium
GGGCTCCGGCGCTGGAGCTACGGGCGTCTCGCGCACCTCCACATCGATCGGTGCCTCCGGGGAGAACACCCGGTTGAGCACCTGCTCAGCGCGCAGCTCCCAGTAGGCCCGGGAGGTGGGGATGGCACGCACTGGACTCACGAGCCGGCACCCCCAGCGGAGGCCACCACGTTATCGGCCAAGTTCTGGTGACTCTCTGTGCTCGGGCCGGCGCGGCGGCTGGCCAGCTCCAGCCAGAGCAGCAGGGCCGTCACGTCTGCTGGGCTCACCCCCGGCAGCCGCGAGGCCTGGCCGAGGTTGAGGGGCCGCACCGCCTGGAGCTTTTCGCGGGCCTCGCGGCAGAGGGTGCCGATGGCGCCGTAGTCGAGGTCGGCGGGCAGGGGGCGGTGTTCCTGCAGCTTCACCTGTTCGATCTGCTGCTGCTGGCGGGCCAGGTAACCGCTGTACTTGATGTCGATTTCGGCCGCTTCCGCCACATCGCGCGGCAACTGAGCATCGGCCAGGCCATGGCGCACCAGGTCGGTGCTGTGGAAGCCGGGGCGGCGCAGCAGCTCCGCCAGGGTGATCGAGCCCTTGATGGGGGCGCCGGTCTGGACTTCCACCGCTGGCGCCATGGGATCGCTGGCCTTGAGCCGCACGGTCTCCAGGCGGCGCTGCTCGGCGGTGATCGCCTCCTGCTTGCGGGTGTAAATCTCCCAGCGGCGTTCGTCGATCAGCTCCAATTCGCGGCCCAGGGGGGTGAGGCGGCGGTCGGCGTTGTCGCCGCGCAGCACCAGCCGGTATTCACTGCGGCTGGTGAGCACCCGGTAGGGCTCCTTGAGGTCTTTGGTGATCAGGTCGTCCACCATCGTGCCGATGTAGCTGCCTTCGCGGGGAAAGTGCACCGGCTCCAGCCCGCGCACCAGCCGGGCGGCGTTGAGGCCGGCCACCAGGCCCTGGGCGGCGGCCTCCTCGTAGCCGGTGGTGCCGTTGAGCTGGCCGGCGGAGAACAGCCCGGCCACCCGCTTGGTCTCCAGCGACGGCTTGAGCTGGGTGGCGGGCAGGTAGTCGTAGTCCACGGCGTAGGCGGGCCGCAGCATCACGCATTGCTCCAGGCCCGGAAGGGTGCGCAGCAGCTCAAGCTGCAACCGCTCCGGCAGGCCGGTGGAGAAGCCCTGCACGTAGATCTCGGGGGTGTCGCGGCCCTCGGGCTCCAGGAAGATCTGGTGGGAGTCCTTGTCGGCAAAGCGCACGATCTTGTCTTCGATTGAGGGGCAGTAGCGGGGGCCCTTGCTGTCGATGAAGCCGCCGTAGATCGGCGTGAGGTGCAGGTTGTCTTTGATCAGCTGGTGGGTGGTGGCGGTGGTGCGGGTGATGTGGCAGCTCATCTGCTCGCCACTCACCCAGCTCGTGGGATCAAAGGAGAAGTAGCGATCGGCCGCGTCGCTGGGTTGCTCCTCCAGTTGGTCGAGGGCAATGCTGCGCCGGTCGACGCGGGCCGGGGTGCCGGTCTTGAGGCGGCCCATCTGGAAGCCCAGGGCTTCTAGGGCCTCGGTGAGGCCCTCGGCGGCCTGTTCGCCGGCGCGGCCGGCGCTCATCGACTGGTTGCCCACCCAGATCCGGCCGCCCAGGAAGGTGCCCGCTGTGAGGATCACGGCGCCGGCGCCATAGCTGCTGCCGAAGTAGGTTCGGATGCCACTGACGCGGGCTGCGGCGCCCCGGCCCGGCTCCCAGGCGCTGCCACCGCCCTCGGGGTCGCCCTCCACCAGCAGGCCCGTCACCATCGCCTCGCGCAGGGCCAGATTCGGCGTGTGCTGCAGCAGTTGCAGCATCTGGCGGGCGTACTGGCGCTTGTCAGTCTGGGCGCGCAGGGCCCACACGGCCGGCCCGCGGCTGGCGTTGAGCACCCGCTTCTGCAGGGCGGTGGCATCGGCCAGCCGGCCGATCACGCCGCCGAGGGCGTCCACCTCGTGCACCAGTTGGCTCTTGGCAGGCCCGCCCACCGCCGGGTTGCAGGGCTGCCAGGCGATGCGGTCGAGGTTGAGGGTGAACAGGGCGGTGCTCAGGCCGAGCCGAGCCGCCGTAACCGCCGCTTCGCAACCGGCGTGCCCGCCACCCACCACGATCACGTCGAAGTGCTCAGTTTCCTGACTCCCGGCAGCTGGATCTGCAGGCCTTGACTTGCCGTTCACGTTGGGCTGCATTGCACGATCTTAGGAATGGCCCGCTGCGCCGATCCAGACGTAGCGGATCGGGTAGCTGCGCTCAGGCGCATGGAGCTCTGGCAGGCTGAATTCCACCAGGCGTGCTGGTAGCTGGTCCGGATCGAAGTCCCGGCCGAGCACCTGTCCCGCCAGTGCGGTCAGCTCTGCCGGATCGTCGTCGCGATCCAGCAGCACCAGCACCGTTTCGCCAGCGGTCGCGGCCTGGACGTTGCCCCGTTCCAGGGAGCGGGGGGTGTCCACGGGCACGCTGGGGAAGACCAGGCGGGCGCTGCCACCGATGGTTCCACTGCTGGCGAGAATCCTGTCCGGCCTGCCGTAGCGTGATCCCAGACTGGCCACCAGCTGGGGCAGAGGGTAATTGGGCCGGCTGCTCTTGCCCGTCACCCCCGCCAGCAGGGTGCGGCCCGGCAGTAGCAGGGCTGCGGCGGTGGCGGCTGTGACCCCGGCACCCAGCATCGCCCGCAGACGACGGCCGGAGAGGGGTGGGGCCAGGGTGGCCACCGAGAGTGGCGCGTAGAACAGCAGGCACTGAAACCAGTGATCCTTGATGCGCGTGGCGCCGGTGGCCAGCACGAACACCAGAATCGCCGCGGTCAGGACCAGCGGTAAGCGTTGCAGCAGGGCCTGGCCGGGTTCCCGCCCAGGGTCCGCCCGATGGAGCCGTCGGCGATCCGGCCACAACACCGCAAGGGCAACCAGCCAGAACGGGGTCAGAAAGGCGATCGCCGCCTTAGCGGCGCTGGTGATGCCAGCGATCGCGCCCGCGGGGTTCAGAGGGCCGAGGCTGCGGGTTTTCTCCAGACCGCGGATGGCCTGATCGCTGTGGCTGAGCATCCAGGCCAGATGGGGTGCCAGCAGCAGCAGCGCCGTGATCAGGCTGAGGGCCAGAGCTGGCCGCAGCAGGGTGCGGCGCAGGTCGGGGATCGTCAGGGAGGTGAGCAGCAGGCTGGTGGCGAACACCACGAAGCTGTATTTGCTCAGCACACCAGCCGCCACCAGGACCCCCAAGACGATGAAGCGAGCGGGCTCCGGCCGGCGCGCCAGGTGCAAGACCTGCAGCAGGGTGAAGGCGGCGACGGTGGTCGCCAGCACCGAGTGGGTGAGATCGCGTTGGGCCTCCCACATGAACTGGGGAATCAGCGCCAGCCCGGTGAGGGCGAGTAGCTGCTGATCGCGCCGCAGGGCCAGGGCCTCACCGGTGCGCACCAGGGCCAGCACCAGCAGGCCGAGCAGCACCACCTTGAGCAACGGAAGAGGCCAGAGGGCCACGCCTGTGAACGGCAGCAGCAGTTTCACCAGATAGGTGTACAGCGGCGGCTGGGCGCCATAGCCCAGCGCCCAGTTCTGTGCGAGCAGCAGCTGTTCGGCCTGGTCCTGGTCGGCGGTGCCGGAGACCAGCCACTGGCTGGCGGCATTGAGCAGCAGAAAGGCGGTGATGGCGGGCAGCAACCAACCCGGAAGTCTGGTGTTCTCCGGCGGTCTGGCGGGCTTGTATGATTGGTCAATCATCAGACGGTTAGGTTGCGAGACCTAAAGCGTGTGAACTCAGGCTCAATCGCCAAGGTCACGGTAGCCAACAAGCTGTTGTCGTGTCTGTTTGGACCTTTGCTGGGGATCATGTCTTGGCGGGTGTTGGAGTTGGTTGATTGCTGAGGATCGCCGGAGTTTGGCATTTCATGCATCAAAAAGCAGCGCTCCTGCACGACGTGGGCGGAAGCCCTGCGGAGATGAGAGATTGATTGTCGCCCGCGTCAGCTCCTGGCTCTGCGGTCAGGTAGGGGGATGGCTTGGGACGTGCTCAA
>JBIKUY010000435.1:0-2751 GCA_044347355.1 Prochlorococcaceae cyanobacterium
GAATCCTCGCTGCCTCACGGACAGAGAGACCACGTTGTTCATCGGGATGGAGGAAATATCGGGGCTCTCCGAAGCGAGTGTCAACGGCTGGAGCATTCTCATGCCATGCCAGACGTCGGAACTTGCCATTGAACGCGTGGACGAGGTCATATCGTTGACCGACTTTCCTCAGGTACTGCTTGTCGTGAAGACGACGGACATCTGAATTGACGTTTCGACCGCAAGCCTCCGAGATGTCGTTGAGACGCACCGGATCGGCATCACCATGATCTCTCAACCTGAGTTGTCGTCGCAGTCGCTGAACGGTGAGTAGCACCTCACGTTCTGATGCTGTTGTTGTTCCGTATACCTCAGGGATCTCCCATGTGGGAACTGCACGATCGCCTCCCCGGACGTTGCACAGCTTTTGATGTGGGCGAATTCGAAGGGCGATTTGGTATTCCTGGCTCCCCCTCTTGAGTTCTTTCGGCTCGTGGTTTTCGAATCCCCCAACACCACTCAAGGTTTCTTGCAAGGATCTCGCAGGTAACGAATTGAGATGAGGATTCGCAGACTTCGATTTCCAGGCAAGCAGAACCACTCGGCGCCGAATCTGAGGTACGCCGAAATGTGCGGATGTGACACGTTGAGTTTGAAATCGGTAGCCGGCGTTCTGAATTGTCTGCTCAGTTTGTGCCCACAGGGGGGCCATCGTTCCCGAGACAGCTCCGGACACATTCTCAAGAACAATGACTTGAGGTCGTAGTTCGACAGCCAATCGAGCAGCAGACAGGATCAGAGAATTCCGAGGGTCGTCGAGTCGACGCTTACCGAGCGTGGAAAAACCTTGGCACGGCGGCCCCGCAATAACCACGTCAGGGCGTCCAGGAATCCCCTCTCTGATTTTCGATGTCGCGATGTCGGCAACAAATCCCGGTGTCTGAAGATTGGCGTTGTGGACATCGATTGCTTGTTGATCAAGATCAAACGCAGCTAATCCACGGAATCCCGCTTGCTCGAATCCCAGATCGAGCCCACCGCAACCGCTGCACAGCGATGCAAATGTCGGCAGTCTCTTCATCACGATCGCTGATCCAGTGGAGTCGGGGTCGGCTAATCCAAATGGACTCCCGATCAAGACAGAATCTATCAGCATCACATGGATTGAGGCAAATCGCAATGCTCACTTTTTCCTGGGAGGCACGATGACTTGGATGCCGCCGCTGAGCGGTATTCGAGTAGTGGGCATAAGCTTCAGAAGTGGAAGGAGGCCTTTCAAATCAAGAAGATCTCGGTACCATGCCAATCCACGAGGTGCCCCATGCAGGAAAAGCGATTTCTGATCAAAGACCAGAGTGGTCGAGGTTTTGCGGTGACGCTGCCAATGACTGACGTTTTGTCGCGATGGGATGGGGCCTATTCGAACGATCCGGAAGATCCGTATGAGACTCCATTTGGTGACTGGATGCAGTCTGCAGAAGTAGGGGATACCTATGAGAACCTCGACGAGAGCGTGACCTTCACCCGCACCGATTGAATTTCAGAAATCGGTTCTTGACACCGCTTTCGGAAATGATACATTCGTACACGTCACCCAAGCCGCGTCTGCGCGGTGGAACCCAGCCTGTCGGCTCTGTTATGCCCGACATTGAAGCCACTTGGCAGGCACTTCTCGCGGGTTCTGACATGGTCGTTTGACCGACCCTCCAGTTCACCCACGGTGGTTTGCCGCGCTGAGTCAGCTTCAGAGATTTCTGGAGTTTGACGTGATTGGGAAGCCCATCTCCCAACGCATCGAGTACCTCGCTGTCATCGGCGGCTTTCTCGATGGCCTGCGAATCACGTTTCGCGGCGGATTGAACTGCGTGATTGGTGCACGTGGGACCGGTAAGACCACAGCTGTCGAATTCGTCGGATACGCTCTCGACGCTCTGCCGAGCCGGGAACATGCCACCGACGAGCGGAAGCGGATCGAGAACCTCGTCAAACGGAACCTGAACGGCGGGCGGATCGAGATAGGGATTCGAGCCACGGATGGTAGTGCGTACCGAGTGACACGTTCCTTTGGTGATGAGCCGATTGTGCTCGATGAGTCCGGGGCACCCGCTGCGGTCAATCTGAAGTCGGGTCTGTTTCGGGCGGAGATCTTCAGCCAGAACGCCGTGGAATCGATTGCCGATCGTCCACTGTTTCAGCTTGATCTGATCGACAGCTTTGCGGGCGCGCAGATTGCCGAGATCTTCTCCCGCGAGCAGCACTTGGTCTCGACACTCAAGGCGAACGCTCATCAGATCATTCCCCTGGAACGGGATGTGGCTGCGATTCAGGACGAGATGGCCGCTCTGCCGGGCATTGAGACCAAACTGAAGGCCTACGGCGATTCACCCGATGGCGGACGGTAAGGGGTCAGGTCTCGTTTCCGCGCGGAGAGGGAGGGCTCTTCTCCGGTCGCGGGATCCCGATATTTCGTTCCCCCCGTCTCTTCCCTATTGTCGAGCGGTAGGTGATTGGCAACGCGAGCCGTGCTCGCAAGCATCGCCCCAGGTGTCCAGCGGATTAGACAATCCCTTTAGGATTGGTCTCGCGTGGGGGAAGTCATCCCAGGTAGCCACCTGCGGTGGCTACCTGGGGCTAAAAGAGAGTTCTCCTACAGGGAAGCAGGGCCAGCGCGCAGTCTGTAACGATTAAATAAGATAGGCAATTTGCGCCTCGCGCGGAAATGGGCTAGAAGTGCTGGCGTGGTTGGCACCTTCTGTCCGCTCAGTGAGAGTC
>JBIKUY010000241.1:0-3992 GCA_044347355.1 Prochlorococcaceae cyanobacterium
CGTTTCGGGGTGGCCGGGCTGTGGAGCCATGAGGAGACGGGCAACAGCTGGACCTATGCCCGCGACCGGCGGGTGGCGGCCTGGGCCCGCGGCCATGGCATCCCCTGGCAGGAGTTGTCCCAGTTCGGCGTGGTGCGCCGGCTGGCCAGTCGCGACGGCTGGGCCCAGCGCTGGGAGGCCCAGATGGCGGAGCCGCTCAGGGCCCCCCCAGCCGCGCTGCCGCGTTTGGAGGGCCTGGATCCGGGCGTGTTGCCAACGGCCAGCCAGCTGGGCCTCAGCCATGACCCCTGCCCCCAGCGGCAGCAGGGCGGCCGTTCCCTTGGTGTGCGGCTGCTGGAGAGTTTTCTGGCGCAGCGGGGCCAGGATTACCAGCGCGAGCTCTCCAGTCCCAACACCGCCTTCCGCAGCTGCTCACGCCTCTCGCCCCACCTGGCCTGGGGCAGCCTGTCGCTGCGGGAGGTGGTGCAGGCCGGCCGCTCGGCGGCGGCCCTGCCGCGCCGCAGCCGCCGGGCGTTCGATGAGCGCCTGCACTGGCACTGCCACTTCATCCAGAAGCTGGAGAGCCAGCCCGATCTGGAGTTCCGCGAGCTGCACCCCCTCACCGCCGGCCTGCGCGATGGCGAGGCCCACTGGCTGGCGATGCCCCAGGCCGAACGGTTGGCCGCCTGGAGTGAAGGGCGCACTGGCCTGCCCTTCGTGGATGCCTGCATGCGCGCCCTGGCGGCCACGGGCTGGCTCAATTTCCGCATGCGCGCCATGGTGATGTCGGTGGCCAGCTACCACCTCTGGCTGCCCTGGCGGGCCAGCGGCCTTGTCCTGGCCCGGCGGTTCGTGGACTATGAGCCCGGGATCCACTGGAGCCAGTGCCAGATGCAGTCCGGCACCACCGGGATCAATACGGTGCGGATCTACAACCCGGTGAAGCAGGGTCTCGACCACGACCCCGAGGGGGTGTTCATTCGCCGCTGGTTACCAGAACTGGCGCCGGTTCCGGCGGTGTTCCTGCACGAGCCCTGGCGGCTCGATCCTCTGCAGCAGCAGCAGCTGGGCTGGCACCTGGGCCGGGACTACCCCGCCCCGATCGTGGAGCCGGAGGAGGCAGCCCGCCAGGCCCGCCAGCGCATCCATGCTCGTCGCCAGGAGCTGGGCTTCGCCGCCCTGGCCGACGCCATTCAGCAGCGCCACGGCTCCCGCCGTGCCGGCTTGCCGGCCAGCGGCCGCCGCCCCCGCCGTGAGCCCGCGCAGGCCCCTGGCCAGCTTCAGCTCGACCTGCAGCTGGAGCTGGAGTGTTAAGCGGGTGCTGGGCTTAACCCGGCAGTCGGCAGCGCTGCTGACAGAGCTGCTCCAGGCTGTCCCTGCCGGTGAACGCCAGGCGCCAGCGGGCCCAGAGGCCATAGCCGGCATCGGCCAGCAGGCTCAGCCCTGGCCAGCTGCTGGGGGCGAGCAGCCAGCCCAGGCCCACGAGGGCATAGGCCTGGCGGAACACCGCCAGGTCGCTCACAACGGTGCCATCAGCCCGGATGGCATGGATGCGGCCCATGGCCTGGCGGTAGTCGATGCCGGCGTGGGCGGCCGGCTCGTAGTCGGCCGCGTCAATGTCAACGAACGCCAGGCGAGGCCGGGCCCCGTTGTGCTGTTGGTCGCGGTGGCGCAGCATGCGCACCTCCCTGCAGCAGAGCGGGCAGGCGCCGTCGTAGAGCACGGTGAGCTCTGCCATCACGTCCTGCGGCAGTAGCCGCCGCCCACGTTCATCCAGCCCTCCAGACAGGCCCCGCCTTCAGTGGGCTGCAGGGTATCGGTCAACAGGCCGAGGGTGCTGCAGGTGCCGTTGAACAGGTCCACGTAGTCCAGAGGGCAGATGCGGCCGTTCTGGGGCACCACCCGCTGTGCCAGGGCCGGCTCGGCAGAGGCGAGCACAAGGGCGGTCATGCCGCTGCCGGCGAGCCATGCACGAACGGCCACCGGGATCGGGGCTGTGAACGGATGGATCAGTTGCTGCAAGCAATGCGCGACAGGCATGGCACAGCGGACACTTAACGAATGTTAACCAGAACACGGCCTGTCTTCAGGCGGCTGGTTGAGCTCAGCGAGCAGCTGGCGTTGTTGTCGGGCCGGAACAAAGCGGTGGGCCGCCATGGCACCGCTCACCGCCACCGGCGGCACGCCGATGCCCGGAAAGCTGCCGGCGCCGCAGAGCACCAGGTTGGCGATGGGTGTCTGGCTGCCGGGGAAGGGGCCCCGATCCGCTGGCCAAGCCGGGCCATAGCTGCCCTGGTGCACCCGCAGGTACTGGCGGTGGCTGAGTGGAGTGCCCTGCAGCTCCAGCACCAGCCGCTCCCGCCAGTCGGGGATCAGCGGATCGAGCACCTGGTGGAAGATGCCGCAGCGTTCAGCCTTCAGGGCTGCGTAGGCCTCGCTGCCCTGCTCCAGATCGCGCCACAGCTCCCAGGGTTCGTTGGCTGGCGTGTAGCCGTGCAGCATCTGGTGCCCCTCTGGAGCCATTGCCGGATCGAGCAGTGACGGCATCGACAGCACCACCACGTTGCGCTCGGCGGTGATGCCCCGCCGCCAGTCGCCCACCCACACGTGGTGCACCGGCAGATCGGCCAGCTCGCTGCCACCGCGCAAGCCCAGATGCCAGTGCAGGAAGCTGGCGCAGGCAGGGGTGGCCGCCTGCTTGCGCCGCCAGCGCTCGGGTACCGCCTCGGGCGGCAGCAGGCTCAGCAGATCCCAGGGGCTGGTGTTGGCGATCACGCCCAGGCGGGCGTGGATGCACTCCCCCCCTGCCAGGCGCACCCCCGTTGCCTGGCCCCCCTCCACCAGCACCTGCTCCACGGGCGCACCGGTGCGCAGCTGGCCGCCGTGCCGCTCCAGACCCCGCACCAGGGCGGCGGCCACGGCGGCGCTACCGCCGATCGGGTAGTCGAGGCAGGCGCCGGGTTCAAACCACTCGCCAAACAAGGTGGCCATGGCCGCCGCGCTGGTCTGATCCATCGGCAGGCCGGAGATCAGAAAGCAGAGCAGCTCCACCCAGTGCAGCAGGAAGGGATCGCGCAGATGGCGCCGGGCCATCGGCCCGAAGCTGCCCCCAAGGGCAGCCAGCCGCGGCGCTTGGCTGAGCAGTCCCAGGGCCTGGCCGCCGAGGGTGCTGGCGAGCCCCAGCCCCGGCCGCAACGCCAGCAGGGGTAGGGCGCGGGCTGCCCGGCAGCTCGGCTCCAGCCAGGCCATGAAGGCCGCCCATTCGTCGGCCACCGCCACACCACGCAGCTCGCGCAGCATCGTCAGGAAGGGGTCCAGCCCCACCCCCACCCGCAGCTGGCCCTCCGGCAGTAGCAGGCCCCAGTCGTGATAAGTGGCCACGGGTAGGGTTTCGCCCACCGCCTTCAGCACCTGGGTGAGGGGGTTGCTGCTGGGCCAGCGGCCCAGGCCCGACCACAACGAGGGCCCGGATTCGAAGTGAAAGCCGCGGCGCACAAAACCATGGGCGGCACCACCGGGCTGGGTGTGGGCCTCCAGGACCAGCACCTCCAGGCCGTGGCGGGCGGCGATCGCTCCGGCGCACAGCCCCCCCAGACCGCTGCCCACCACCACCAAATCCGGCGCGCTGACGCCCTTGCTCATCTGGCGCGGAGCCGCACTGGGGGGATGCTAAGCAGAGGATCCATGGCAGGCAGCCCGTGTTGCGTCAACACCTGCAGGTGCTTAGCTTCCACACCAGCGGCTCCGGTTTCACCAACATCACTGCCGCCCTCAACGCCGAGATCGCCGCCAGCGGCCTGCGCCAGGGGGTGGCCACCCTGGTGTGCCTGCACACCAGCTGCAGCCTCACGGTGAATGAGAACGCCGACCCGCGTGTACTGGACGATCTGGCCGCCTTCCTGGCCGACCTGGTGCCCAGTGGCGATCAGCGCGCCTACTTGCACGATGACGAAGGCCCCGACGACATGCCGGCCCACATCCGCACCGCCCTCACCACCACCAGCCTCCAGCTG
>JBIKUY010000339.1:0-2984 GCA_044347355.1 Prochlorococcaceae cyanobacterium
CCCAGCAGGGGGGGACCATTCCGCCTGGGCCGATCGGGGAACCGCCGAGCGCAGCGCCTTTCCCCTGGCCAGGCGCTCAGTGGCGGTGTTGGCCCCACCCCGGGAAGGACGCAAAGCGGCAATCTGCAAGAGGTGACGCCCATCGTCCCATGGGTACCCGGAATCCGCTGGTCACCTGAACGCTTAGCCCCGCTGACGGTGGGCCCCCTCCAGCTCCGCAGTGGCCTGCGGGCTGGCCAGGGCGATGGCGGCGATCAGCAGCGGCTGGCGCCAGGGTCGCCCCATTTGTTGCCGCTGAAACCGCGATGCGGATTGTCCGCCCACGGGTACAAATCCAGCGGGCCTGTTGGCGGGTACCGCAAAGACTGAGTTCTGGGTGGGCTGGTTTCCTGCAACGTCCTGTGCGAATCGTGATCCTGGCCAAGGCCCCACGGCCCGGCGTGGTGAAGACCAGGCTGGAGCCGGCCCTGGGGCCGGACGGCGCCGCCCGGCTGGCGGAACGGCTGCTGCGCCGCACGATTGGCACGGCCTGTGCCACTGGCCTCGGCGTGGTGGAGCTGTGTGCGAGTCCCGCCCCCGATGATCCAGCCTGGCGGCGGCTGAGCTGGCCGCCGGAGCTGGTCTGGAGCGAGCAGAGCGGCGGCGATCTGGGCGGGCGCATGGCGGCGGTGGCCCAGCGGGTGCTGGCCTCGGGAGCGAATCTGCTGCTGCTGGGGATGGATTGCCCCGAACTGGAAGCCCACCACCTGCAGACGGCCGCGGCCCAGCTGTCAGGCTCCGATGCTGCGCTGATCCCCAGCCTGGATGGGGGCTATGTGCTGCTGGGTCTGCGCCGCTTTCACCCCGCCCTGTTCCAGGCGGTTCCCTGGAGTACGGCCGCGGTCTGCGCCATCACCCGCGAGCGGCTGCGCACACTGGGATGGTCGTGGAGCGAGCAGGGCCCCCTGGCCGATCTCGACGAACCTGCAGATCTGGAGCGTCTGCCGCAGACAATCCGTGCGCAACTTGCGATCGGCCATGACCCTGGATCACCCGCCCCAAGGGGCCGCACAGGCCCTGCTGGACAGCATCCAGGTGGTGATCCCGGTGCGCGATGAGGAGCACACGCTCGCCCATGTGATCGGCCAGCTGCAGGGCCAGGGCGTGCGTCGCATCCGGGTGGTGGACAACGGCAGCCGCGATCGCAGCCCCGCCATTGCCCGGCAGCTGGGGGCGGAGGTGCTCAACGAACCGACCCCCGGCTACGGGCGGGCCTGCTGGCGGGGCTGCAGCAACCTCGATCCGGCGGTGCGCTGGCTGCTGTTCTGTGATGGCGACGGCGGCGATCCGCTCGAGGAGCTGCCCCGTTTCCTGGATCTGCTCAGCGACCACGACCTGCTGCTGGGCGACCGCACCGCCACCGCCGCCGGCCGGGCGGCGCTAACGCCTCTGCAGCGCTGGGGCAACCGGCTGGCCACGACCCTGATCGCCCTGGGCTGGGGATTCCGCTACCGCGATCTGGGGCCATTGCGGCTGGTGCGGCGCTCGGCCTTCGAGGCCATGGCGATGCGCGACCGCGGCTACGGCTGGACCCTGGAGATGCAGGTGCGGGCGATCGAGCTGGGTCTGCGGGTGCGCGAGATCCCCGTCTCCCATCGGCCGCGCCTGGCAGGCCACTCCAAGATCTCCGGGCGCTGGGGTGCCAGTGTGCGGGCCGGGAGCGTGATCCTCACCACCCTCGGGCGCAGCTGGCTGCGGCGATGGCAGTGATGGATTCCCCCTCCGTCCGCCTGCGGCTGCTCGCCAGCGCCCTGCTGCTGATCGGCGGGGCGTTGTGGATGGCTCCCCACGGCGACCTGTTCCACCCAGCTCAGCTGTTGCCGTTCTGGGGGGCGGCGGCGGTGATGGGGCTTGGGTTCGCCCTCTCCTGGACCCTGCCCGCCCTTCCCCGGGCGCTGTTCTGGACCGTGGCGGTGCTGGCGCGGCTGGCGCTGCTGCCCATGGAGCCCGGCGATGACATCTGGCGCTACCTCTGGGAGGGAGGCATCCAGCTGCAGGGGTTCAGCCCCTATCACCTGCCCCCCGATGCTCCGGCCCTGGAGGCCCTGCGCACGCCCTGGTGGGGGCAGATCAACCATCCGGGCACCACGGCGATCTACCCGCCCCTGGCCCAGCTGCTGTTCCGGCTGCATGCCGCCCTGGCCCAGCAGGTGCTGCTGTTCAAGGCGTCGTTCCTGGTGGCCGACCTGGCCATCTGCGGCCTGCTCGCCGCCCGCTTCGGCGCGACCCGCGCGGCCCTCTATGGCTGGAATCCGCTGGTGATCTACAGCGTCAGCGGTGGCGGCCACTACGACAGCTGGTTCCTGCTGCCCCTGGTGGCCGGCTGGCTGCTGGCCGAGCGCCAAGCCGGGCCGCAGGGCCCGCGCAGCCAGATCTGGATCGACCTGCTGCTGGGCCTGAGCGTGGCCCTGAAGTGGATCACCCTGCCGCTGCTGGCCCACCGCGTCTGGAGTCGCTGGCGGCAGCTTCGGCGGCCCGGCCCCATGGTCGCCACCGTGCTGCTGGGGCTAGCGCCGCTGCTGCTGGGGGCCCTGGCCTTCTGCCGGGGGCCGGCCTGCCCCCTGCTGCCCACCGGCTCCACGTTCATGCGCTATGGCCGCAGCGCCGAGTGGCTGCCCCACTGGATCGGCCAGCTCTGGCCCTGGACCCGGCAGATCAACGCCCTGCACGGCCTGTTGCTGCTGCTGGTGCTGGTGGTGCTGCTACCCACCACCTTGCGGCTGGGGGTGTTCGCCTGGCGCTACCTGCTGGCGGTGCTGCTGCTCTCGCCGGTGGTGCACGGCTGGTATTTCCTCTGGCTGATGCCCTTCGCCGTGCCCAGCCAGAACTGGGGGGCGCGGCTGGTGAGCCTCTCGGCCTTCGTGTACTTCGTGTTGCCCTCCCGCCTGCCCGACTGGCAGCTCACCACAGCGGAACGGCTGTTGCTGTGGCTGCCCCTGCTGCTG